>JAKSVI010000014.1 GCA_024408095.1 Bacilli bacterium | reverse complement strand
CTCGCCCGCGTAGCAGGCGGATTTATGTGAGCGACGCTTAAACGTCACTCATATTAAAAGGACACATCCAAGATGTGCCCTGATTTATATAACTAACCTATTTACTCCAATAGGTAACTGTAATGTTATCGAGATACTTATAGTTTCCAGAACCTAAATCTTCATATAAAGTTTCATAAATTGGATTCATCAAAGAAGCACTACTATATGTTTCTTCATTATGAACATAGGCTTTTGTAGAAGTAAGTGTTGCGTTATCAAATTTAATGAACTGTTTATTATAATCTGCATGTGGTTTAATTGAGCCTTTAATTTCTCCGGTTTTTAAACAAATAGTTTGAATTCCGTTTGTTTTAATAACGATTTGATTGTTGTCTCCAGAAGTAAATACTATTGCTCCAGCGTAGATTCCACCATTATCAAATGGAGGTGTTTTAACTGTTGGATCTTTAGCAAATTCATTGTTGAATAAAGTGATGTTAATATCACTATCTCCACACTTAAATGTTGTATCTATTCCACTATTAACAGAATAGCAACAGAATCCACCAGCAGTATTACCTTTAATGTCAAAATTAACTAAAGATTTATCAACAGTGCATGATCTACAATTAACAGCACGGGATTCATTAATAAATTCACCTTTAATCTTTACGTTATATGTTGAATTAAGTATTTCAACGTGCTCTCCACTAATTCCACCACTAGTAATAGTAGAAACAAAATAGTCAGGGATTTCTATAACATCATTGTTATATTCTAAAATGGAAACCTCTAATAAGGAATCTTCAATAGTAATATCTTCGCAAACGAAGCCCCATGTAGAAACATTAATTTCGTTTTCAATCTCTTTTTTAACATTTAATAAGGTATTAATTTTAATACTAGAATTCTTAACAGAAACATTACCAACTGTGTTAACTAAATCAACTGATCCTTTAGGGCCACATTCAGCGACACCAAGGTTTGCTAATACATATGAATTTTCTTCAAAGTTAACATCTCCTTTAGCATCAATAACTCTTCTATTTAAATTAGCGGTTAATGTTCTATCTTCTTTTAAGGTATATCCATCACAATAGATACCACCAGTATATTTTTCTGGTTGAGCATAGAAAGCCATGTCTATATCTTGGATAACATTTACGAAATTAGTGATAATTCCATAAGATCCGCCATAGAAACTAACACTTCCTGAACCAGTAAATGTCGCTGTAACCTCTTTACCTGCATCTAAATCTAAAGCATTAATAATAATAGAAGATCCACCATCGAAACGGTCATCTTCCCAATATGTATTTGAGAAGTGATTATCTCCAATAAATTCAAATGTGAAGTTGGTAGTAGTTGGATTAAATTTAGTAAAGCAAAATCCAATCGCTGTAATATTTGAATCAAATTTTTCGTTTGTAAAATAAACATTATTAAATGTAACGTGGTCAGACGTTGCATTTAATGAAATGGTTCCAGAACCATACGGAGTAGAAGCTAAATCCAAGGTTTTTCCAGGAAGAATAGGATAATCTCCTAATACAATTTGATCAATATTTTCTTTTCCTGGTTTAGTCCTAACCAATCCCCAATCAGAAGTTAAGGTTTTTCCGTTTATATCAACAATTTCGCATCTATATGCTTCTATAGTTGAAGGTGTGGCAAAGTGAGCAGGTAAGTAGAATGTATCACTTTGAGCCTTACTACCTAATATAGGATCTTCGTATTCATATTGTCCATCATCATATAGAGCATAATACCATTGATATGATTTTACTAATTTAGGATTATTAACAGTAACGTTCATTGTCATTGCCTCACCATTATCAATCTCTATATTTTTAGGTTGATTGATAATAGCGAGTTCTTTTGGTTCAACTGGTGGTTCTTGTCCACAACTGATCAAACATCCAGTTGATAGAAAGATAGCGAATATAGGAATTAATATTTTCTTATTCATTTGTCTTTTCTCCTTTAGGTATATTCTAAACAAAAATATCACAAAGTGAAATACCAACCCCTTTTAGAGATTACGTTTCACAAAGGTAGGTCGTGAAATATAAAAGAAGTTCTATAATTATTTTTGCTTGCCAAACTTTAGTTTTAAAAACCATATGAAATATATAGACAAAAATGTCTTATTAGATTAGAATATCAGTGTAAAAAGACAAAAATGGCGGTTTGTTTATGGGAAAATACACTAATAAAGAATATCTTCAATTAATAGGTAAAAGAATCAAAGAATATCGAGTCTATTCTGAAATTTCACAAAAAGAACTCGAAGAAAAAACTGGTATTTCAACGAGAACCTTGTCTAGACTCGAAGCAGGTAATTCCATTCAAGTAGATAGTTTAATAAAAATACTAACTGCTTTAAATCTTGATGAAAATATAGACCTTCTTATTCCGGATCAGTCTATAAGACCTTCGGCATTCCTTAATGAAAACAAAGGCAAACAAAGAGTTTATAAGAAAAAAAATAAAGCAAGAGAATTTAAATGGGGGGATGAAGAATAATGAATACAACTGTAGAAATATTTTTATGGAATAGAAGAATTGGAATTCTTCATCAAGAAGTTAATAAACCTTACGCAACATTTGAATATGATAAAGAATTTATTAATAGTAATATTGAAGTCTTTCCACTCAAAATGAAGTTATCAAAAAATATATATCAATTTCCACTACTAACTGATGCACCATTTTATGGCTTACCTGGTTTAGTTAGTGATTCGCTTCCAGATAAATTTGGTAATGATTTAATTGAAAGCTGGTTAGCGACTCAAGGGAAATCAATAACTGAATTTACTGCTATAGATAGATTATGCTATATAGGTGCACGTGGTATGGGTGCACTTGAATATAAACCATCAACAAACAATATTGGCAATATTGATGAAATTGTTAATGTTAAAAAAATGGTAGAGTTTGCTTCAGATATTTTAAATAAAAGACAATCAATAATTTTAAACGCAAATGAAAAACTAACATATTCTCAATTTATTCAAGTTGGGACATCGGCTGGTGGAGCTCGTGCAAAGGCTGTTATTGCATGGAATGAAAAAACAAATGAAATTCGTTCAGGTCAAATTCTTTTAAATAACGATTTTGATTATTGGTTAATGAAATTTGATAATGTTTCAAATAATGGAGATTACGGTTTAAAAAATGATCCTCAATACACTTTAGTAGAATATGCCTACTATCTAATGGCAAAAGATGCTGGAATTAATATGAATGAATGCAGAATTTTTAAAGATGGCAAATATAATCACTTTATGACAAAAAGATTTGATAGAGTCAATGGCAAAAAGGTGCATATGTTATCATTAGGGGCTATGACACACATAAACTACAATAATCCTGGTGAATGTAGTTATGAATATGCTGCACAATGTATGAAACAAATAGGATTAAGTGCTGTAGAAATACAACAATTTTTTAGAAGAATGGTTTTTAATGTATTAGCAGTTAACCAAGATGATCATGTAAAAAACATTTCATTTTTAATGGATAAAAATGGTAAATGGTCTTTATCACCGGCATATGACCTTACATTTTCATATAATCCTAAGAGCAAATGGTTAAGACAACATCAAATGTCTATAAATAATAAATTAGATAATATTACAGTTAACGATCTCGTTGAAGCTGGTAAAAATATGGAAATTAAAAAATCAACTTGTCTTAATATTATTGAAGAAGTAAAAAAAGTTGTTAATAATTTCGAAACATACTCAAAAAAAGCAGGTGTTAATGATATTACGATTCAAGAAATTAAAAAGATTTTGAATAATGCATTTATACAATAATATTTAGGATGTTTTAGCAAAAGTAGCGTGCATCCCAATACGCTTATCCTGTTTCCCACTTAAATTTTGTGTTCCCACAATTTTTAAGCAACATTTTTTATGAAATTGCTTTTACAATAACTTTATAGGCTTATCTCAGACAGGGAATAATATTTTCACGCGCAGCAATACTGCCTCAGATTACAATGGACCTTATTATTTTGACTTTTAATTATTAAGCAATAATAGGTAATGTGACCGTATTCTTACCGTAATTATTAAAAGTTAATATAGTGTTGGTAGGGCCGTATGCAAATGAAATCAAACTAAAGTTCCCATTACTAAACATAATGACAACATTGTTAATTGTTACACTTAGACCAATAGGATTAGTAAACGAAATAGAGTCTAATTTGTATGCATTAGTGCTTGTATCGAAAGTAAAATTTGAATATTCATTTTTTAAAAATTGTAAAAAGAAATACCCAAACTGAAAATATGGATCATAATTATAAATTGGATTTGTTGGTTTTTCCTTAATCCATTTATCATTTTCTGATTTTTTATAGATAAACCATAGCGAATCGCTAATAATTTCAGTATAACTATCTTCTCTCAAAGAAGAAATAGATGACGCATCA
The DNA here is from genome assembly GCA_024408095.1 of Bacilli bacterium. Lineage (GTDB taxonomy): Bacteria > Bacillota_I > Bacilli_A > RFN20 > CAG-826 > JAKSVI01. The sequence goes on along the minus strand of JAKSVI010000014.1, from coordinate 23,313 downwards.
ATATCAAAAATATTATAGTGGGTTTTATTATAATCAACTGTTTCAAGACAAATTTCTGAAATATGATCTCCTTTTATCCCGAATGTATTCAGTGAAAATAAAACATTATTGTAAAAATAATTATCAAACGCATCAAACCATTGCTGCATAGTTACTTGACTTGGTTCCGGCATATCTGAATTCCAAATAACTGGTCTATTATCAGGATTCCAATCTAGGTTCCACCCAGAAGGTTGTGAAGCTGCCTCACAAAGGATAGTTAAATTTTGGCATCCATAGAAGGCATATCTACCAATTTCAGTTACAGATTTAGGTATACAAATAGTAGTAATACTAGATATTGCAAATGCATAGTCACCAATCTTTTTTAAATTTTTAGGCAAAATAACATTTATGATATCTACTAATACAAGGTTGAAAAAACAATGAGATCCAATAGATGAAACATTATTAGGAACAATAACATTATTCTCATTTCCTATATATAAAAGTGCTTCTATTTCTCCATTGCTTGTGTAATAAACAAATTCATCATCAAAAGTGATTTTAGAAGGACAAGATAATGAAGTATATATATCTTTTGGAACTGCTTGACCATAATGAAGATTATCTTTTGTTATTTTAATATTTGATAAATTATAAATTTCAACAAGCATAGCACAATTAGCAAAAGCATTATCGCCTATCTCTTGAAGACTCGAAGGTAGGACAATAGAAAATAGCATATTATTTGCATCAAATGCAAGTTTACCAATTTTTTTAATATGATTAGATAATTTTACTTTATATAAAATATAATAGTTGAATTCAAATGCATGGCTTCCAATTTCAGTAACGTTAAATCCGTTTATAGATTCTGGGATAACAACGGTTGTATCAGTATCATATTTTTCTCTTAAGGCCAAGGAATAACCATCTTCATTTCTTATATATCCAAAACCATCTTCAAAATAAACGGTTTTACCCCAAATAATTTCACTACCTGGGCCATTAACACACCAAGATGAATTCCAATCAGGATGTTTAGAACTGCGTTCAACATAAATAATATAACTTCCAAATGCATTTTCTCCTATATGAGTAACACTCTGTGGAATATAAACAACAGACGCGCTTATAATTTGACCACCATAAGGATTGAAAGAAGCAAATGCTTGGTCACCAATATAAGTAACTGTGGAAGGCAATGCTATATCGATAATTGAAGTTATATAAAATGCTTTGTTGTTAATTTTCTTTAATCCTTCTGATAATTGCAAATAAACAACAGGCGCCCCATTGAAAGCGGATTCACCTATTTCAGTAATTATTTTTCCTTTATATTTACAAGGGATATATACAAAGGCGTGAGTTACACCATAAAGTTTATGTCCAATAATTGAATAACTTTCGTTATCTCCATTTATTTTAAATTCAAACTGACTTTCTAGGTATTCATCATCATCGCGTAATTTATATTTAGCCACTAAAACATCTGAGTCAGAACTATAAGACCAATTCTCTCCACTCGTGGGAATATTTATTCCATCTAATGTCCAAGTATCAAAAGTAAATTCCCAATTTAATGTTTTCCTAGAAGTCATAGGAATAGGCAATGAATAAGGTTTGCCACTTTCTAAGCCAATTGTATCACTTTCACAATATCCATCACCTGCATCTAATTTAAATATTTTTATGTCTTCTTGTGGATTAATAAACTTAGCGTATAGTTGGACATCTTTATCAGGCATAATGAATGAATATTCTTTGTTTTTACTCAAAAGATTAAGATAATTAGAATCACTATACCAACCATCAAACACATTATTATCTTTAGGGGAAGCAACTAAACTAACAGTTTGTCCTTTTAAATGATTAAAGTTGCCATCTATCAATCCTTTTTCAGAAGAATAAACAACATCTACCTTATGACCACCTTTAACAAAGTTAGCATATAGTGTAACGTCATGTTGAGGCATTATGAAAGAATAATTTAAATCATAACTTACTTCTTCGAAATTTTCATCATACCAGTAATTAAAAGCATATCCTATTTCCGGAATGGCTTTGATAGTAACATCTAATCCTGCGTATGCTTCGGAAGGATAAATTACTTTTCCAGTATTTATATCATCAGACTCGATATAAAGATCATAAAGTTCGTGTTGATTATTGCATGAATATTTATATGTAATTTCAGAGATGTTTAAATTGTTTCCGGATATATTTTCTATCTTTACATAATTTGGATAAAAATTATTAAAATTAAACATTGTAGTAGAGCTGCTATTTGATGTCAGCACCTCACATTGGTCATCGTTAAAAGTGGAATTGTGTGACCAATAAATTTTATACTGCTTACCATTAGTTATAAAACTTAGTGATATTGACTCAAGACCATTAATTGGATCTTGATTATAAAAATAAGAATCACTAGCGCTTAAGACGTGCCAAGTATTAGCTCCTCCACCAATGACATTTGAATATGTATAAACAATCTCTCCACCTAATTCTGTATGTACTAATGCAGTACCACTTGCTGGAGTAGCACCACTTTTATTGTGAAATTTATTTTTATCTTTATTAAATTTTAACGAGTATGGATTATTACTAGCTTGGCTTAAAAATAAAGCCATTGGGTTATTATTTGACATTAACATTGTAGTTCCAAGAGTAAGTGATAATGTAATAAATGCAAGGAATGCTAATTTGATTTTTTTATTCATAAAAAATACCTCTAAACTTGAAAAGTATAATATATAACCCCACCCCGAGCAAGTATTTTTTAATTTCAAAAGAAAAGAGGCTTTGCCTCTTTATCTTTAATCAACACTATTCATAGTGTGTCCACATTCGAATGATTTTTATTACTTGCTCTTTCTTATATACTTCATAGATTAATCGATGTTGAACATTTATCCTTCTAGAATATACCGAATCAAAACCGATTAATTTTTCATAACTAGGTGGAGTTTCAAAAGGATTATTTTCAATTAAATCTAACAAATTTTGTACTTTTTTTAATAATGAGGAATATTGTTTTATTTTTTCAAAATCTTTTATTGCTTGATTAGTAAAAACTATTTCCATTTAATCTTTTTGCACTCATTTAATGGTGTTAAAACTCCTTCTTGTATACTCTCATATAATCCTGGAATTCCTGCCAATGCTAAAGACTCTACAAGATTTTTATAATCTTCCTCACTCATCATGACAACATTTCCTTCTTTTGTAGATACAGTAATTGTGTCATTGTATTTAATACACGAACTTGCTAATTTGAACAAATCTTGTCTCGCATTTGTAATATTAACGTGTGTCATAAAAATCCTCCTTTAAACACGTACATTATAACGTACATATAGACTAATATCAAATTCTTTTTCAAAACAATAAATATAATAGATGCAAGAGGAATAATTTATATAGATATTTTGGAGTAAGGTAGATTTTAATAATTAATAATAAATTCTAATAAACCAGCGATTGCATCCCGTATGGTTATCCCAACTTCCCCGTTCATGTAAATAGTAAGAATACATAATAAAAATCACTGAGATTTGAGCACATTTGACAAATTATGCTCAGACTTCAGTGGTCTTCAAATTGATAGATATATAATTTTGTTATTTTGTGCAAAAAACCTAGCATTTTTATAGCGAGTTTCACCAAGTTTGGTGCAGCGTAAGAGACAACTTACGCTACTAAACACCTAGAACTTGATCTCAAATGAACAAATTTTAACATTTTGAACTTCAGTATTATTGCCTTTGATGTGTGATGAAATGTTGTCTTAAAACCTCAGTTTAAGTGGCAAAATAAACTGAAATAGCAATAAAACTGTTATAATTTATATGAAATCAATATATTTTAATTGAGATTGGCGAAAAAATACAATTTCAGTTTGACTTTTATAATTTCAAAAGCCGTTTCCTAAAACTCTTCGTAATCCTTATCTTTATACTATAAATATTTTTTAATATTAAGATTATTCTTTATTTAATTTTAATTAAATTTGCTAACATTTAACTATTATTCATTGACATTATTTTTTTACTTTTTAACATATTTAATATATTTTTTTTCATTTATACGCGTATACCTTTATTATATATTAATAATATGAAAAAGATATTTTTAGGCCTTTTAGTTGATGCTTTAGTAGCAATTACTCTATTAATAGCAGAATCTAATCCAGAAGAAATAGATTCACTTATTAAAGTTGTTAGCAATTTACTTGGTCAATATTAAAAACCCCTCCCCAGATTTATTAACTTTTTCAGGAAAAAGCAGCGTGCATCCCGATACGCTTATCCCCACTTCCCCGTTCATATAAATAGTAAAAATACATAATAAAAATCACTGAGATTTGAGCACATTTGACGAATTATGCTCAGACTTCAGTGATTTTCAAATTGATAGATATATAACTAGGTTATTTTGTGCTAGAAACCTAGCATTTTTATAGCGAGTTTCACCAAGTTTGGTGCAGCGTAAGGGATGTATTACGCTACAAATTGCCTAAAACTCAATACTAATTGGACAGATTTTCCCACTTCAAATCCCACTATATTTACCACTTGATACGCGCTATTGGATTGTCTTAAAAATTCATTTTAAGTGGCAAAATGCACTGAAATAGCAATGATATTGCTTTAATTTTCATAAATCTATACTTTTCTATTAAAATTTGAAACATAAAATAAAGGTTTTGAGATTTCCCAAAACCCTATTTTTCCACTAAATATCTGAAATTTCTGATAAGTGATGTTTCCCACTTAATTTTTGTGTTCCCGGCACTTTAATTTAGAAATTTTAAAATATTAAAATTTTATTAATAATTGAATATCTATATTTCTTTGGTGCGTTTTCATTAATTATTGATATGTAATCAATTAATCTTTTGCAAACAGTAATTACATATAAATCACTTTTAATTTTTTGCATGATTAGGTCACCTATTTAGATTGTGGTGGCCTAAGATTGATTGCAAGCAATCATTGTGGTTTCCATTAAAATGTAAACATTAAAGCTGGGCGAACACCATAGTTAGCGTAGTCGACATTGTTGTAGTCGAGGTTGCCATTGCTGAAGACACTCCTCGCGTAGTTCTTTTGGGAATAGTAAGGGGAACGTGTCCAATAAGAGCCATTATATAAATAAGAACTTGATTTAGAATAATAAGCACCTTTCGCTCTTGCCCAATCAGTGGTTTTACAAGCATTCGAGAACTTATATGATGAATTTGTATAATCTAAGTAACTTGGTAAAAATATTTTATCATTTGTGTTATTACAAGCATACTGGTTAGGAGTGTGACCTGTTGTTTCTGCACTATTATCAACGAGTGTAGTTAATATATGAGAATTTTCTAGATTAAAAGCACTACTATAAAAATCACTATTTAGCCAGCTTCTAATTTCGCTATTCATATAATTATTAGAAGAACCATCATATTTATGTGCATCTAGTAAAACTGATGATAATAAGAAATAGGTTCCATCATTGTTAGATAAGATGTTCCATTTAATTGGTTCACATTTAAACCAGTATGTATTGTCTTTTACTATTTTGTTTCCATTATTAAATACATAAGATGAATCATTTGGTTTTGCAAGTGTTTTTGCATAATATTCATCATCATATAAATACCATCCATTTTCCTCAGGTGTTTTTAATTCATTAAGTTTTGAGATCAGCACATTATCACTAATGTTTGTTTGCGGATATAATCCATACATTATAGTTTTACCATCTTCGCTTATAGTAGGAATAACACCATGCGAGATTTTCCATTCTTGTTCTGCTTTTGTTATAAATCTAGCATATAATCGAACTTCTTCATCAGGCATTATAAAAGAATATATTTTATCTTTATTTAATAACTCATGATATGAAGAATCTTTATACCAACCTTCAAAAACATATTCGTCTGCTGGAGTAACTATCAAAGTAACTGTTTGCCCTTCTAAATAATTGAAGTCTCCATCCACCAATCCTTCTTCTAGAGAGTATTCAACATTTACTTTATTACCACCTTCAATAAAATTGGCATATAACGTAACATCACTTGAAGGCATAATAAATGAATAATACCAATCATAACTTACTTCTTCATAATCTTCGTTATACCAATAATTAAATGCATATCCTTCGTTCGGAATCCCTTTTATTGTAACTTCCAAACCCTCACCAAAATTTGATGGGAAAATAACACTACCCATTTCTATATCATCAGATTCAATATAAAGATTGTATAGTTTAGAAAATTTAGCAACAATACAAACATCTTCTAACAGTATTTTATATGTATATGTTACATCTCTAGATAATAATTCATCATCTTTAAACCATCCAAAGAATATATAACCATCTGCTGGAGAAGCATTTATTGTTACTTCTTCTCCATAAATATAATCACCACTTCCAGTTGCTGTGCCTTTTGAAACATCTTCTGAGATAACAGTTAAAGAATATAACGTATATTCAAATTTACCAATATATGTTAAATCGTTATGAGGCATAGTGAATGTATATGTAAAATTAGTAGACACTAAATCATCACCATCATACCAGCCGACAAAATGACATCCTATTTTAGATGTTGCAGTTAAAGTAACACTGCTTTCATATAAATAAGATCCACTTCCTTTTACATTTCCTTTAGTTTCATCATTGCTCGAAACTAATAATGTATAGGTCTTATTTTTAAATTTAGCAAGCAAAGAATAATTATTGCACGGCATCGTAAATGTATAAGATAAATCACTAGATACTTTTGTATTCCCGTCATACCAACCATCTAATTCATATCCTTCATTTGGAGTAGCAACAACAGTTACTTTACTTAAATAATCATAATCACCACTACCAGTTACAGTACCTTTAGTTTCATCATTACTTGAAACTGATAATGTATATTTTTCTGGAATAAATTTAGCAACGAGATCTAAATCTGAATATGGCATATCAAATACATAGGGGTTAGCATCAGACACTTTAGTTGAATATGAATACCAACCATCAAATTTATAACATTGTAATGCACTAGCAGAAACGCTTACTTCTGTTCCTGCTTTTATTGTTCCACTATCACCAGAAACAGTTCCTTTTTGTTCGTCTCCGCTAGTTCTTGTTAAATGATAATATTGATTAGTGCAAGAATATTTATATGTAATTTCAGAAATATTTAAATTACTTCCTGATATATTTTCTACTTTTATGTAATTTGGATTAAAATTATCAAAATTAAAAACAGTACTTGAACTACTATTTGATGTGAATACTTGTGAATGTTCTTCACTAAATGTTGTGTTATTTGACCAATAAATTTTAAATTGTTTATCATTTGTTTTAAAATTTAACTGTATACAGTTAACTCCATTAATTGGATCTTGGTTATAAAAATAAGAATCACTAGCGCTTAAAACGTGCCAAGTACTAGTTCCTCCACCAATTATATTAGAATATGTATAAACAATCTCTCCACCTAATTCTGTATGTACTAATGCAGTACCACTTGCTGGAGTAGCACCAGTCTTATTATGAAATTTATTTTTATCTTTATTAAATTTTAACGAGTAAGGATTATTACTAGCTTGACTTAAAAATAAAGCCATTGGGTTATTATTTGATATTAACATTGTAGTTCCAACCGTTAATGATAATGTAATAATTGTAAGTAATGATAATTTAACTTTTTTATTCATAAAAACACCTATTATTGAAAAGTATAGTATATAAGCCTCGCTACCGCAAGATTTATAAACTTTTCCTAGAAAAAGTAGCGTGCATCCCGATACGCTTATCCCCAATTCCCCGTTCATATAAATAGTAAAAATACATAATAAAAATCACTGAGATTTGAGCACATTTGACGAATTATGCTCAGACTTCAGTGATTTTCAAATTAATAGATATATAACTTAGTTATTTTGTGCTAGAAATCAAGCATTTTTATAGCGAGTTTCACCAAGTTTGGTGCGGCTAGCAGGAATCGAACCTGTATGAGTTTCCTCACTAGATCCTAAGTCTAGCGCGTCTGCCAGTTCCGCCATAGCCGCACATGCGATATTGATTTTATAAAAACTTATTGTTTTATGCAAACAAAATTGCAATAAGGGCCATTAATTCTTTATGAGATACAAAACCTGAAATCTCATAAATATACAAACCAGCCCATTCTTTAATTTTGTTTCCATCAATTTGAGCGATAATTTGTCCACCATATCTTTTTATATTGTTTCCTTTAACTTCTAGGACATAAAATCCAGCCCATTCTTTGATTCTGTCACCATCAATTTCATATAGGCATCTTCCATAGAAATCACATACTCTATTACCATCGATCTTATATTTGATGAGTCCTGCCCATTCTCTAATACATGAATTGTTTATTTCTAATATAATTTGTCCACCATATCTTTTTAAATATGCCATGGTTATACCTCTCAGCTTATTATATGTATTAATTTTATCAAAAAATATAATTAACATTATTTACTTATTAATTATTGAGATACAATAATTCCATATGACAAAGTTTTTAAAACTAAATAAAAAACCAAATTTAATTGAATCTAAATTTAAATCCCTCCTTTTTGTAGGGATTATTGGCTGGTTAGTGTTGCTTATTGGCCAGGTAATTGATAATGTTTTAGCGGGTCAATTCCTTTCAGAAGAAGGGTTAGCTGCGGTTCAAATTATCGCTCCATTTGCAACTTTTATATCAGCGATTGGATCTTTCTCCGCTATGGGGTTTGCGATTAAATTCTCCCATCTTAAAGGTCAAAGTAAAGATGATGAGGCCAATAAGATGATTGGTCTTGGTTTAACATTTACTTTATTTATTGGAATTATCGTTGCCTTAATAATGTTTTTCTTCAAAGAACAATTATTGTCCATATTTACAATGACTGATGGGGTTAAAGCCTATGCAATGCAATATTATGATTGGTATGTCGGCATTGCGATTATGCAACCAATGTTTTTGGTTTTATTTAAAGTCATTAATCAAGATGGAGATCCTCTTTGGACTGTTCTTTCAAGTGTTGGACAGGTTTTAATTAATATTATTATTTCTTCTATCTTGATAAGATACTTAGGAATTATGGGTTTGGCTCTGGGCACATTCATTTCTATATGCTGTGGAATCGTTATTGTGTCTATGCATTTCTTCACTAAAAGGAACTCTATTAAAATTAAACCTAATTTCAATATAAAAAACCTTAAAGATCCCGCAAAATTTGGTTTTCCAGCACTACTTGGAAATATCTCTATTGCTATTGTAAATTTAGTATTAAATATGTATATAACCAAAACTTTTGGTGATGCATTTTTAGCGTCATTTACAGTAGTTTGTTTCGTGTCGAATTTAAAATTATTGTTTGGCTGTATCTGTGATTCAATTACCGCATTTCTTTCTACCGCAAAAGGAAGCGGAAATATTGATGATATTGAATTAGGATTTAAGTTAGTTAAAAAATATTCAATTATTGTATCTATTATTGCCACTATTATCACAATGGCGCTTTGTTTAGTTATTCCTCTGTTGTTTGGTATTAAGCCAGATTCTTCACAATATATTTATAGTTATTTATCTGTATTGATTATTGCCCCAATATTTATATGTTACGCATTTACAATTAATTTAGGAGCTTCATATACCGCTATTGGAAAACCTCTGATAACTTTGATAAACCAAATTATTTCGAATTTAATTTTGCCTATTGCATTACCTTTATTATTAGCCTTCTTCTTTAAAAGCTACTATGGGATTATTGCTGGTTTTAGTGTTTCAGCATTCTTGTCAATAGGAATAATGGCAATTGGACTTGCCATTATTCATAAACCTCATAAGGTATTTCTTGCTCCAAAAACAGACGAGATTCAATTTAGTGAGAACCTAAATTTAGTAGATGAAGATATAGCGTCTGTAAGAGAAGATATCATTTTAAATTTAAAGATTAATAATATTGAAGAAGGTTCATTTAATAGATTAATTAAAATATATGATGAGGCATGCATCACGATTAGAAAATTAAATCCAAACAAAGTTGTAACGGTGAGGCTTACATTCTGCATTTCTAAAGATAAGATCCGTTTATTATCTAAGAATAATGGAAGAATTCTTTCTAAAGAAGAAAAGCAAAATGAAGCTAATAGTCATAAAGAAGAACATCTTGAATTAAGTAATATATATGAAACTAACTCTCTCATGATGAGCACTATGATTTCATTCAATTCTCAGTTAATAATAATTCCAAGACATTAGAATCAATTTTTAATACAATTATTTCAAAATTCAATAATTTGATGGCGGATTTAGCGTATATTTTTATAAATTATGCGTATTTTTTGAAACAAAACAAAACTGAAAATGGATTATTTATAATTGTTTCTCTCTTTTAGAATTTTTTTAGAATTTTTAAGTTCTAAAATTTTACATAATTTGCCTTTTATAGTATCGCATTGAGTCACCGACATAATTGAAGGAGGAAGACCTGCTTTATTTTGTTCAAAATATATAAAAGGACACGATCTTAGTCGTGTCCTATTAGCACAGTTAATTTAACAGTTTTGTATAATTTTTAGTTATACACTTTGTTTTACAAACCTAATCTACAAGAGATTATTTATTTGTTTTCTTTTTCTTAATAATGATAAAAGCAACAATTAGGCCTACGGTAATGCAAGCAGCACAAATGATAATGATATTGGTAGAGTAGGTGTTAGCAAGACTTGCTAAAATTTGATCAGACATATAGTAGGTATTGAATTCATGTGTAAGGAAGTCGATATCTTCACCATTTGCTCTAGCCCAAGCTCTAAATCTAAGAGCCATTGCACTATAATCATCACCATTTAAGAATAAATCTTGTTCAAATTCATTTAATTTTAAGAATTCATCTTTAGCGGCAGAATACCATCCTTGAGAGATACATTTTCCTTCTCCAGGATTAGAAGTTGGAATTTCTAAATGCATATATCCAAGAACAAATACATCAACGTATGAAGTGAATTTAGCATAGATCGTTATGCTATCAAGAATTGGTGTATTATCAAAATCAAATTCATTTTTATATTCTGGATCAGCATACCATCCAAAGAATTGGTATCTAATTCCATCTACTTCTTTAGTAGGATCTTCTGGTTTACTAGCATAATCCAAAGTAGAAACTATTTGTGGTTCAACTACACTTCCACCATCAGTATCAAATGAAACAATGTTATCCCATTTGGCGTATAAAGTGACATCGCCAGTTTCTAATTCACTGATGCTTTCAATTTTATCTCCCAAAAATAATGGATTATCATACCAACCACCGAATGCATATCCTTCTTTTGCGGCTTTTGGTAATTCAGTCTCTACTGTTGCTAAATATGCACTATTATTTATTAAATATTGCATCTCGTTAGTTACTGTTTGACCTTCAGTAGAAATGTCACCACCATTTAAGTTAAAATCAACATCATATTTAAATAATGATATTAAAGAAGTATCTTCAGTAAGATTTTCGGTTTTACTTGCAACACCATTTTGATCGTAATACATTTCGTAGTTTGTTTTATCGAAATATCCAGCAAATGAAGAACCAGCTAATGATTCAACAGGATATGTTGGCATTTGGAATGTCTTTAAAATGCCATCAACATCAATAAATTGGTTTCCACCAAATAAAACTGGTAAGGCATAGTCTCCAGTAAGTGTTCCCTTTTTAGGAATTTCAAATGCTGTTGGAATAACACTAATGCCTCCAACTTTGCCTTCTTGGGCAACATATTGGTTATCAATGGTGTAAAATACACGGTCAAATTTAGTTTCTACACTTTTGCCATCAATGTTCCATTGATCTTTAATAGATGTTTTATCCTTTGTTTTATTTGTCCAGCTAGGGCTTAATTGACCAGTAGCATGAACATTTAAACTTGAATTATTTTGATAAAATATATCAACATTCCCCCAATAATAATATGTAACTCCCAATGTGAAGTTGTAGTCCATTTTGCTACCATTTACATCAACTTCGACTTTTTCAGGCGAGACAATAGAATTGTAAGTCAATGTTGTTCTACCATCAAATCCACTTGTAGGGCCATGTTGAATTGACACATGTTGGTCAGATTCGCTAAATGATTTCATCGTGGTCTCGTTATGACTAACCTTAAGTGAATTGTAGTACATATCGCCAGTTGGTTTGCCTAAACAGGTGTAGAGATATTTTGACTCAAATTTTAAATACCAAGCACCGTAGTTATTTTCTGGTGCCAAATCCACCTCTTCTTCAGCATTAGTTTGAATCGTCTTAGTTCCAAAATTAGAAACCATGAGCCCGGTGCCGAGCGCTATAGTACCTAATAATGTTAATAAGGCTGTTTTTTTAAGAATATTTTTTTTCATACATCTCTCCTTATTTCTCAACTATTCTACTCGCTTTAATTTTTAATTCAATACCTTTTTTGAATTACCCCGACATACGCTAAATGCTTAGAGGTTTGGAATATTCTTTTGTGTCTTTTGATAAAGGTTTCGTGATTCTGTAGTGAACCCAAAAACTTTTTAAAAGTTTATAACTAAATCATTAATGGTTACATATATTCAAATTGGGTTGATAAGAAAAATAATGTTTATTGGATTAAAGTTGAACTACTCCGAAAATAATGGCGATAGGAATTTAAAAAGAAGAAATGTAAAAGAAAAAATTATTCTTAAGAATGTGATAAAATTTGCTAAGTTCTTCTTAATAAATAATTTTGTATTCATTAGTCAAAATATTTTAAAGTTGTCATCGAATAAATATATTCTTCAGTTTTACCTCTTTTTTCACCACTTTTGATTTTTTTATAAAGTTCAATAAACTTCTTAAAATCTCTAATAATCACATCGATATGTTCATCGACTTGTGGAATTGTTCCGGATCTTAAATGTGCAGAACGACCAACATCTTTTTCTTCAACAACTAAAGTTTTCGTATAATCAAGCCCTTCTTTTAAGCCTCTATTGTTTACGATTTTAAAACAATATTTATGATTAATATTACTTCTAAAAGGAATTGCATATTGTTTGCCGTCAATTTTGAGAAGCAAAACTAAATATGGACGAGTTTCGCCCTTTTGAAGGATTTCAGAAAAGATATCCGTTGGATATTTTTCATAAAATTCATCACTAAGAAGGCATATTTTATATTCTTTCATGCTATTATTATATAGTATCTCTTGCATTAATGCAAGAGATACATAACAAATTTAATAAAATAAAGAAAAAAAACTCACAATCAAGTGAGCTTTAATCATCTTTTGAGCTTTCTTTATTTTGTCAGGAACTACTCTCGCTCCTCGTCATCCATTTGAGTTTTATTTATTTAGTCAGGAACTACTCTCGCTCCTCGTCATAGGTATCTCTACCTACCTATATTATACATAGATTTACGTGTTTTTCAACGTATACCTTGTGTATCTCATTAATGGTGCCGTCTATCGGAATCGAACCAACAACCTATTGATTACAAATCAATTGCTCTGCCAATTGAGCTAAGACGGCAATTTGGTGGACACTACAGGGATCGAACCTGTGACCTCTTCCGTGTGAAGGAAGCGTTCTCCCGCTGAACTAAGTGTCCCTATAGTGCTTTTATATAAAGATGTATGCGCTAACGAACGCGCTATATAATAATACCAATTTTATACACAAAGTAAAATTAATATTTTATTTACTGTTAATTTTCAAGTATATTTCACAAATAAATTAAAGAAAAAGAAGCATAAATGCTTCTTTCATTTTCTATTTGGTGGGCCTTAATGGACTTGAACCAGCGACCTCACCCTTATCAGGGGTGCGCTCTAACCAACTGAGCTAAAGGCCCAAACACGCTTTAATAATATACAATAGTATAATTTATATTTCAATAACGATTTTACGAAAAAAATATCATATATATTTATTAAATACGATATAATTTTTATATGAGTATTAGACGATCAATCAAACATTTAATTGAAGAAGGACATAATCCTGAAAAAGAACGTATTAAATGGCAAAATGAATTAAGAAAACAAGGCGCAACAATTGGAAAGAATGTTTATTTGTATCCAGACACATCTACTGTAGATAATTCAACACCATGGTTAATTAATATAGGAGATAATGTTTGTTTCTCCAAATACTGCACTCTACTTAATCACGATTTTTCAGTGTGCGTAACAAGAAGAAAATTTGGAAATGTACACGGCGCCATAAAACCTATTTATATAGGTAATAATGTCTTCGTTGGTTTTAGCACAATTATTATGATGGGCACGACTATTGGAGATAATGTTATTATAGGCGCAGGTTCGATAGTTAAAGGAAATATTCCTTCTGGAGAAGTTTGGGCGGGTAACCCTTGCCACTTCATTTGCAAAACTGAAGAATATTTATCCAAAAGAGAAAAATATCAATTAGAAGAAGCTGTCATAATCGCAAAGGAATATTTTAAGAAATTTAATAAATACCCTGATGAATCAATATGGGATGAATTAGATTATTTTCCTCTTTGGACAAAAGTAACAGATTATCCAAAAGAATTCTGGAATACTTTTGCACAAAGGGACAATCCATTAATTTTAAAAACAATGGAAAAATATGAACCAAAATTTTCTTCTTATAACGAATTTTTAGAATACGTTAAAAATAATTAAAAATATCAAATTTCAAAAAAAGAGGCCAGATTTGACCTCTTTTTTGAAATTTTTACGATATCTTTTGTAAGATTAACGCTTAGAGAATTGTGGAGCTTTTCTTGCAGCTTTAAGACCGTATTTCTTTCTTTCTTTTCTTCTTGAGTCTCTAGTAATTAAACCAGCAACTTTGAGAGTTTTACGATCACAACCAGCTTCTAATAAAGCACGTGTAATTCCAAGACGAATAGCGCCAGCTTGTCCTGTGAATCCACCACCACGAACTTGAGCATTAACATCGTATTTTGTTTCGGTACCTGTTAAAACGAGTGGCTGCTTTAAGTCCATAACTAATGTGGCATAAGGCATGTACTCATTAACATCGCGTCCATTGACGACAATTTTACCTTTACCAGCAGTGACATAAACACGTGCAATGGAAGATTTTCTTCTACCAGTACCGTAATATTGGACATCAGATTTCTTTGTTGCCATAATTTACATCCTCCTAGAATTTGAGCTCTAAAACTTCTGGTTTTTGAGCTTCATGTTTGTGGTCAGGTCCAGCATAAACAAATAATTTCTTTTCAATTTGTCTGCCTAAGCGTCCTTTTGGAACCATTCCATGGACTGAGCGTTCAATCATTTCACAAGGAAATTCTTTGAGCATAACTTCAGCTGTTCTAGTTCTTAATCCGCCATCATAACCTGAGACGTTATAATACTTTTTGTTGTGGATTTTATCTCCAGAGAGTTTAACTTTTTCAGCGTTGACAATAATGACATAATCACCACAATCAACATTTGGTGTCCAGATTGGTTTCACCTTTCCTGTTAAAATTTGAGCTACTTGAGATACTAATCTACCAAGTGGTTTGTCAGTGGCATCAATGACATACCATTTTCTTTGGATTTCGTTTGCTTTTGCAATTGTAGTTTGACGTTGCATAAACTTTTAATCCTCCTTTACCAAACTAACTTAATCCTTACCGGGGACCTACTTACTTTGGCGTTGTGCCGAGTAAAATAATATACTTATTATTAATTAAGTGCAAGATATTTAACAAAAAAGAAAAGCTTATCTGGGACAAAAGTACTTTTTAAACATATAGCGACTTTGTCGACATTAATAATTTGCGGCACAATAGCAACATGAAAACAAAAATATGTTTAAGGTCAAAGTCAAATGTTATAAAATAACATAGATATAAAAGAGGTCGATTATGGACAGTAAAAAATATTGGAAAAGCATTATGCAAAATCCAGAAGACTATGAAAAATTAAAGTTATATAAAAATTTAAAGTGTTTCATTTTTGATGTTTGTAAAAAATATTCAACATCAATTGCGCTTAAATGGAGTGATGGTGAAGCCACCTACGAGAAACTCTTAACCGATATAAAAAGTTTTGCGGCGTCTCTGGCTGATAAAGGCTTTAAAAAAAGGGACAATATTGGTCTTGTTTTTAAGAATGAATACGACTTCGTTGTTTCATTTTTTGCCTGCTCAATTTTGGGACTAGTTTCTGCTGAACTTCCGAGCTCTTTGAATAGTCAACAAATTGTAGGCTTGTCGAGACTATTTTGTCTCAAAGGCTTGCTTTTTAACGATGATTTTGATGTAAATGAAGTAATTATTTCATCGAATATCAATCTTATAAATATCAAAAATCAAACAAATATTAATCTACAATTACCAGATGTTGAAATAAACGAAAATGATCCAGTTTGTATTGTTTTTACAGGCGGGACAACTGGTAACCCAAAAGGCGCATTATTGAGTCATAAAAATTTATGTGTTGGGGCACTAAATGGAGCCTATGTTCCAGACAAAGCTTTTGGTCTTAAATATTTGTCACTCATTCCTTTCACTCATATATTTGGTCTAGTCAAAAATTTATTATCTTGTTTTATTTCTGGATCAACTTTATATGTTGTAAAAAATCCAATGCTATTTGCTAAAGAGGCAATGACATACCAACCTGAGGTTATGGTTTTAACGCCTGGACTAGCTTCTGTTGTTTTATCACTATTACAAAATTATGGCCCTCAGGTATTTGGGCCAAGTTTTAAAACAATAATTGCTGGAGGTGCAGAAGTACCAGCATCTCTAATTAACAATTTTAAAAAATTTAATATCAAGTGTATGCCTGGTTACGGTTTAACAGAAGCAACAAATTTAGTTTCTGGAAACGTCAATATTGACACAAAGGCAAGTTCTGTTGGCATTTTATATCCAAACCAAGAAGGCAAAATTGTTGATGGCGAATTATGGATTAAAGGTGCAAATATATTTTTAGGATATTTTGGAAATCCAATTGCAACAGAAAACATGTTTTCAGATGGATGGCTTAAAACCGGGGATTTAGCAAGATTCGATGAAGAAGGATTTTTGTATATCACTGGTCGTAAAAGCAATCTTATCATTATGTCCAGCGGTTTAAAAATTTCTCCCGAAGCAGTAGAGAATATCCTTTCCGAAAATAGCTTAATTAAGGATTCAATTGTAAGAAAAGCGAAAGATTCAGATAATCTCACAGCTGAAATTTTATTAAAAGAAAATACTCCTGAAAATCAAAATAGTGTCAAAAAATATGTTAATGATGTTGCAAATAAAAAAATCAACAACGCCAACATTTCAGATATATCCTTTAGAAGCGGAGATTTTAAACGCACACCTGCGATGAAAATAATAAGAGACTAAGATGGTTCAAGAAGAAAAAATAAATCGAAGAAAAGCTTTAAATAGAGTTAATGAAAACATTACTGAACTTAAAAATATGCCCCAAACAATACATAGCATATATAAAGTTACTTTTAAGCATAAAAATTTTACCATTTTCAATGTAGTAAGAAATTATTCTATAAAAGAAATCTTATATGATGAATGCGAGGGAAACATAAATCTATACGCGTGTTATTTTAAAGATAAGTTGAATAGCAATGAACATTATGTAGGCATCCTTTTAGATAATTCACCAAACTGGATTTACACTTTTTATGGTTTGCTTAAAGTTGGTTATGCACCCGTATTATTATCAACACGTTTAAAAACTGAAGAAATAAATAAGATTATTGAAAAACTAGATATTAAGACAGTAATTTCATCAGAAAATAAGCAAAACATCATTGCATCAATAATTAATATAAATGATATATGTCCAGTTAATAAAGCTTTAGAAGAAAATTGGGCCGATGAAATTATTTTTACAACTTCAGGCACTGAAGGAGATTGCAAAATTGTTAAATATACAGGAAAAGAATTGTGTGCACAAATAATTAATTCGCAGGAAATTGTTACGAAATCTAAATTGATAACCAAAGCGTACAAGGGTTATTTAAAACATTTAGTAATTTTGCCTTTATATCACGTCTTTGGATTAATCGCAGTGTTTCTTTGGTTCTCAATATTTAATGTTACATTTATTTTTCCAAAAAGTTTAAGTCCTCAAGATATAAGAGAGGCTTGCATACTTGCGAACGCTACTCATATTTTTGCAGTTCCACTATTTTGGAAAACGATTGTTAATTCAATTGAACAGTATACTAAGGTTAATAAAATTGAGAAGAAATTCAAAAAAGGTATACAGATCTCCATTATTTTGCAAAAAATTGCACCAAATATGGGATTAAAACTGGTCAATAATTTACTATTCAAAAAATACTATGTTGATATACTCGGACCATCTGTAAAATTCTGTATAAACGGAGGAGCAACATTACCTCTTTATTATTTTGAAATTATCAATGGACTAGGTTATCCACTATCAAATGGATATGGGGCAACAGAAATAGGTATAACGTCTTTTTCTCTTGGCACCAAATTTAAAGATAGAGTGAACGAGAGCATCGGTTTACCTTTTTCAAACACAGAATTCAAAATAGAAAAAAGCGAAGATAATATTGACATTCTTTTTGTAAGAGGGTCTTCTATTGCAAACTCAGTTCTCGATGAAAATAGAAAATGGAAATTAGTGAATGGCGAATTTTATAACACTGCAGATTCTGTTATTAAGAAAGATCAAAAATATTATTTACTTGGAAGGCGCGATGAAATAATTATTAACACCAATGGCGAAAACTTTTCTCTTGCTACCATCGAAAAAGATATTCAAGTACCGAACGCTGATAGTTTTATAGTTTTGCAAGAGGAAGATAGTACCTTCTCTTTAATCGTATCTTATGATGGCAGATTAACTAAATTCCAAATAAAAAATGAACTTACTAATTTGGTTAAAAATAATTTAAACCCTTTAATAAAAAATATTTATTTCACATACTATAATTTTCCAAAAGCAAACGATATAAAAATAAAAAGAAAAGAAGTGACAGATTATTATAAAAAACATAGCGATGAATTTATTCCCTTTGAAAGCAATTCTAATGCAGAATATAACCCAGCGTCTGACTTAGAAGATGACTGCGAAATTTTTAATAAAGTTCAAAAGATTTTTATAGAACTATTTCCAGAAAACATATCCATTAATTCGGATTCAGACTTTTATTATGATTTAAGTGGAGATTCAATGAAATACTATCAATTGCTAAATAGAATTAAAGAAGAATTTAAGATAGAAGTCTCATTGAGTGGAGAATTGCCGCGAAATATTAAAGATTTTGTTAAAATGATTAAGGAAAATTTAACACTATGAAATGGATTGTTGGCAAACTAGAAGCTGGGGATCATATTAGAGTTAAAAGAGATTTTTATTACCATCATGGTGTTTTTGTTGGTGATGGAGTTGTTCATTTCACTGCCGAAAATGATGATGGAGTTAACGGGAACCCAGAAGATATTATAGTGAGAAAAACTTCTTTAGATTTTTTTGCTAATAATGGAAACATCGAAAAACTTCAATTATCTTTTTTTGAAAAACGATATAAACGAAATATAAAAGAAATTTTAAAGCTTGCTAACGGGGCAATAGGAAATTCTGGCTATGATTTTATTCATAATAATTGCGAAGACTTTGCTAATAAGTGCTGCTACAAAAGAACTATGACTAGTCAAATCCTGGACATTAAAAAGAAGATCTAAAATGAAGATAATATATTTAATAATTAGATGGTTTGTTAAGATTACTGGTTTATTACCATTTTTCATTATTTTAAAACCGAGAAAGATGTATGCTAGCGAACAAGCAAAAAAAGACTATAAGCAACTCAAAAATGGAGCAATATTATGTGCAAACCACACACATGTTTTTGACTATTTTGTTTTTCTTTATGATAACTTTTTTAAACTTTTACATACTTTGGTTGCAGATTGTGTATACAAATATTTTGGCGTGACAACCCTCAATAATGCGTTTGGAAATATAAAGGTCAAAAGAGATGGGAGTGATAATTTCTTAGCGTTTTCTTCTATTGCGTCTTGCTTGAAAAGAAACGGAAGAATTCTTATATTCCCTGAAGGAAAATGTGAAAAAACAAAAGGTAAATTAGAAAACTTTTCAAATTCAGTAAGCTATTTATCATTAAATGAAAACAAGCCAATCATTCCAATTTATATAGATGGTAATTATGGCGTTTTTAAAAGAGTTCATTTTATAATTGGGGAAGCAATATATCCAAATAATAATATAAATGATATTAGTGATGATACTTTAAGTTCTTATACTCAATTAATTAAAGATAAAATCAAAAATTTGAAATCAAAATTAACTAATAATTTAAAATATAAAATCAAAAAAATATTTACCTTAAAATACTGGGTCATGGACTTTATAAGAATCACTTCTATTCCAATTTTTTATATTGTGTTTATTACAAAAAAATATTATGTCGGAAATAGGAAAAAAATTAAGAAGGCATTAAAATACAATGCTCTAATTGTAGGCAACCATTTAGGACCATGCGATCAATTTTTTATATATCAACATTTTCTTTCAAGAAGAATCAAAATCATTGCAAATGAGGGATTATTTAATTCAAAATCGCTAGTTTTTGCTTTAAAAAGAAGCGGAGTAATTAAGTATCATCGAGACTCTATGAACTACATAGATATAGACGCTTTTAAAGAAGCAATCAATACTTTGGATGGCAATGGAGTTGTAGGACTTTTCCCAGAAGGACATATAAATTTCGATTATAAGTTTGACGATAATATCAGAGCGGGTGCTTCAATGTTGTCTTTATTAACCAATTCGCCTATAATACCATTTGTATTCGTCAATCAATATAAATATTGGAGAGTAAATAGAGTTGTATTAGGTAATCCAATTTATCCAAAAGATTATGTGGATGCATCCAAACCTATTGATACTGAGATAACGAATAAGTTTAATGACGTTATATATGAAGAAATGTCAAAATTATTTACAAAGGCAATAGAATTGAGAAAAAAATATGTCAAAAAAGAACGAAATATTAAACCAATTAATTAACTTATTAAAAAAATTATGTCCAAAACAAAACATTGATTATGATTCCATTAGAATGGAAACTAAACTAATTGAAGATTTAGGATTTACATCAATAGATGTTTTAATGATGGCAATTGGCATTGAAAAAGAATTTGATATTGAAATAAATAACGCTAATCCAAGTATGTTTGTGACAGTCCAAAATGTTGTGGATTATATAGATGGTAAGCAAGATGACTAGTAAAGTTACATTAGATAAAAGATGGAAAGAAATTCTATTCGCCGCTAGCGGATTTGGACCAAATTTATTAATGGTCTTAATGACCGCATATTTTACTGATGCAATTATGCCAAAAGGTCTTGCGGCTGATGTTGAATTCTGGAGTTATGGCGGTGTGACATTAGTTTCAACATTAATATTTCCTATTTTATGGACAATCGGTCGTATTTTCGATGGAGTTGTTGATGTTCCATTAGCGGCATTAACAGATTCTTTAAAAAATAAAACGGGAAAAAGATTTATTACAGTTGTAATAAGCTTCTTGCCGATGGTTCTTTCTTTCATTTTGTGTTGGATTCCTATATGTGGAAAAGGTGCTGATATTTCGCAAGGAGCACAAATTGGAAACTCTATTTGGATTTTTGCGTGGTCTATCTTATTCTTTGCCTCGTACACTTTGGCGTTAATAACATTCTATGGGAGTTTAAGTGATATTTGCTCAAACCAAACTCAAAGAGCTAGAGTTTCAGCTTATAAATCAGTTTTTGATACAATTTCTTATGCATTGGTTTATGCTGCAATTCCTGCAATTTTCAAAGCAATCAATATACCAATTTGGCAAGTCGCATTATATTTATCACCTTTAATGATTACCATTTTAATTCCTTTAACATTAAGAAAGAAAACCGCTCAAATTGAGGTTGTTCAAAGCAACGAATCCAAGAGCGTTTCAATGGGAAAATCAATTGAATTAACTTTAAAAAGTAAACCATTTATGAAGTGGTTATTAGTTAATTGTATTGCTTTCTTTGGACTTCAAATGTTTTTAGTGAGTCAAAACGCATTAATTAGCGGAATTATGAATTTGGGTGCGGGATATGCAGCGATTTTGAATACTTGTGCATTCGCTCCAGTACCATTAATGTTATTCTTTTTTAATAGATTAAGGAAAAAGGTTGGTATACGAACATTGTATCAATCTTGCTTATTATCTTTTGGAGTTGCAATATTATCTTTTGGTATCGGATCTCAATATATTTTTGGAGACGCATTAGCACCAAAACTTATTATTGGCGCTGTTGGTGGTGTCATTGGAAGTTGGGGCATTGGTGCCTTCTTTATGGTCCCTTACTTAATACCAACTATTATTGCTTCTGCTGAAGAAGAAATAACACACAAAAATCACTCTGCCATGTATTTTGCTGTTCAAGCATTAGCCACTTCAATTGTTGGTGCCATTGCTTCATCCCTTATTTATAATTACATTAAGAACTGGACACTCCCTACCACTATTGCTTCAATGCCTGAGTGGAAATGTGGTGTCTCACTTGTTCCATTAATTGTCTCAATAGCTTGTTTTGCTGGCTTTTTTGCGTGCTTTGCCATGCCAAAAAAATATACACCACAGGTAATTTATAACGACATTATTTCATCAACGCAAAAAGAAGAAAGACGCCTTATAAAGCAAAAAGAAAAGATTCAAATGGCATATCAGAGAAAAATTGATGAAGTAAAATCCACTAACATTCCAGAAGATCAAAAAAATGCATTAATTGATGAATATACTAGAAAATTGAACATAAAATTAGCGTATTTCTCAATTAAAATAGAAAAACTTGCAGAAATTCTTAACAAATCTAAAACAATGGATTTAGAAAAAAGTTCCGCAAATGAAGAGAAAACAGGCATTATTGAGAAAGAAAGTATCGCCGCAAATGTATTTCTGTTTATTCTAACTGGTGGCATATTTGGAATAGTTCAAAGCATTAGACACATGAACAAATTTTCAAAATTAAACATTCACTATAATACCAACGAAAAAGTCTTATATTATTTAGCTCTGTTTATACCTTTTATATCCATTTATACAAATTATCAATCTTGCAAAAAAATTGAAGAATTTGACAAAACTAAAAATATAAAAACATATAAAAAATTGTGTATGTTAACTAGTATTCCACTGCCTATGTTTATGAATGTTATTAACATGGCAATTAAAGATAAAAATTTTAACCAAATCATTGAATAATAAGATCAAGACAAATAAATATCCACCGGACAATCCGGTGGTTTTTCTTAAACGGGCAGATAATAGC
>JAKSVI010000013.1 GCA_024408095.1 Bacilli bacterium | reverse complement strand
GGCTATTATCTGCCCGTCTATGAAAAACCACCGGATTGTCCGGTGGATATTTATTTAAATCGCATATCGTGTAAATTTAACAATATTTTTCTGCCACTTTAATAGCGAGAGATACCATAGTAGACAATCCCTTTTGCCTTTGTTCTACAGTGGCCTTATCTTGTGGCTTTAAGAAATTATCAGTGACAGTTAATAAGCATAATGCCTTTTTATTCATAACTGCTGCATTTGCATATAATGCATATGATTCCATTTCAACCCCTAAAACATTTAATTTAGCCCATTTTTTCCAGTTTTCAGGATCCGGATCATAGAAAACGTCAGCTGATAGAATATTTCCTGCGTGATATGGGATATTCATTTTTTTAGCTTCTTCGACTGCATTGGAAGCTAATTCAAAATCTGCACCTGCACTAAAAGTGCCATTTAATTGATATTGGCTCATCCAATTGCTATCAGTAGAAACAGTGGTGGCAATCAATACATCAAATAAATTTGCGTATGATTGATATGAGCCACATGTTCCAATACGAATAATAACTTCCACGCCAAAGTGTTCATATAATTCATGAGAATATATACCAATCGAAGGCATGCCCATGCCAGAGGCCATAACAGACATTCTTTTTCCAGATTCAGTATATCCTGTATATCCTAATATTCCTCTAACGTCCGTTACTAATTTAGCATCCTTTAAAAAAGTCTCTGCAATCCATTTTGCTCTTAAAGGATCTCCTGGCATTAAAACAACTTTGCCAAAGTCTCCTTCTTTTGCGTTTATATGTGGTGATGGCATAAATATAATCCCCCTATGCAATAGCATTTTACTACATATCTAGAAATTTCTCAAATTGCCTTTTAATGCTTAGTGTTATACACTATCTATATGTATCAAAAGAAGCAATTTGAACCAACCACATCGCATTATAAGATTTTACAAACCATCAAATTATTAAATGATAAACATTTATTTCCTTTGCCAGAAGGTGTAGGGAAAATATTGCGAGGTGAAGAAGATGATGAAGCAATTTTGTACAAGGATTTTCCAACCTACAAAACTTTGATTTCATATCCTTCAAAGAAGATTTGTAGATACATACTTATGCTATTAAGATATGAATATTTAACTAAGATATTTGATCGAAAAAGTAATGAATTATATTTACGAATTACAGAATTTGGAAAAACAGAATTAGAGAAATACTTAAAGAAATACAAACCCAAATTTAAAAAGAAAGTAGTAGCATCAAAACCCACAATTGTAAAAATAGATTGATACGCTTAATTTATTGCTTTGTATAAATTACATGCGTATTATATATATGAAATTTAAGGAGCTAAATTTTATGACATTTATTTGGCAAACAGGAATTGGAATTGGAAATATTATTTTATCTTCGATTATTATTACACTTCTATATGCATTGTTTTTTGTATTGTTCTATGTTGTTGTTAAAAGAAAATATGCATTCATATTATTAGGCTTTAGCTTTGCTTGTACTATTGTAGGATTTTTATTTACATTAACTGCAGTTGTAGCAATTTCTGTAGCAATGCTTGCTTCTTTAGTCACAATTTGTGTTTTTACAAACATTGGAGATGCTCGTAAGTTTCTATCAAATCCATTTAAAAGAACCAATGCTAAACCAATTAATTTTGGGGTAGAAAAAATATTTGATCAAGGAGAGTTATTAGACACTGTTACTAAGGCTATTAAGAACTTATCTGCCACTCGTACTGGAGCTATTATTACATTTGAAAAAAGCACCTCATTAAAGGACATCATTAAAAATGGCGTTCCAGTCAACGCTCCTGTTTCTGAAGAATTATTAACAACCATATTCTTCCCTGGTACTAGACTCCATGATGGTGCTGTTATTATCCATGGAGATCAAATAGTGGCTGCTAGTGTTTTCTTTACGCCAACCACAAAACCATTTGCTGGCAAATATGGTTCTAGACATAGAGCTGCTATTGGCGTAAGTGAAGTTTCTGATGCAATTACTGTTGTAGTTAGTGAAGAAACAGGACGTATCTCTTTTGCGGTAAATGGTGAACTTGAAATAGTTTCTCCAGATAAGTTTAGAAGAGTATTAGAAAATTACATCGGATATAAAGAAGAGTAGTTAAATCTATTGATAAATAAATATATTATGGATACCAATGAAATATATGATTACATTTTAAGAATGCAAGCCATAGCTAAAATAGGTTTAACTTATAGCAAAGATCCTTATGCTTTGACTAACTATCAAGAAATCAACGACTTATCAAAAGAATTCTTAGAAAAATTTATGTCTATCAAGTTAGATAGACCGAATTATTTTGAAAAGGATATTTACCCTACACCTAATATATCTGTTCGAGTAATGATTTTTAATGAAGATAAGTCAAAAATATTAATGGTGAGGGAAGTTAATTCTGGCTTATATTCTCTACCAGGCGGATGGGCAGATGTATATGATTCGCCAAGCCAAACTGCAATTAATGAATCCAAACAAGAAGCAGGAATTGATATAAAAATTAATCGCTTAGTTGGAGTATGCGATAGGCGGCCATTTAAGAATCCTGCTTCATTCCCCGATTATGTAATTTTATTTGAAGCTACTCAGGTCGGTGAATTTAAAGAGCACGAATATGAAACAGATGATGTTAATTATTTTGACGTTAATAATCTTCCACCGATATCTAAAAAAACAAGCAAAGAAGAATTAACTCGCTTTATAAAAGCAGCGATTAATAATGAGACAATATACGATTGAATACAATTAATATGATATATTTTTCCACTGTTCAATTATCATTTATTATTTTATGCCCTATATTAATAATTGTTTTAGGATGCATTTTGTATTACATTTTTTATCATTTTTCTTATGAAAAGAAGCATTTCCGAGACATTGTTTATAAACAGATTTCCAAAATAGTAATGGATCATGATTTTTTACTTATTAATAATTTCAAATTTAAAATTGATGGCACTACCACTAAAGAAGTCAATCATATTGTTTTTGCAGGAAAATTTATTTTTGTCATCAATATAATTGATTATTGTTGGGCTCTTCGTGGAGCAGAAACTGATAAATCTTACATTATTACTAGCAGAGATGGAAAAAGAAATTATATTAATAATCCGCTATATGAAATTGAATCTACTATGGAATCTATATCAAACAAATTTGGATTAGAAAAATCATATTTCAGAGGTATTTGTTTGGTGAACAACGGATGCAATTTAAATGTTAAAAATGATGGCATTAATAAAATATGTAAAATTAAAAATTTAGGTAAAATAATTAAGATTTGCGAAGAAAATGAAGAATTTATGTTAAATCAAGACGCTTTGCTAGAGGCTGCCAAAAAAATCTCAAAATTTAATTTAAATAAATGAAAAAAAGCTCCGAAGAGCTTTTTAGTTACAACTGGAGCAAGTGACGGGAATCGGACCCGCATAACTACCTTGGCAAGGTAGTGTTCTACCACTGAACTACACCTGCAAATTGCATCTTTGTTTAACAAATTGCTTAATTATTATAACAAAAGAGAATCAATATGCAATATAATTTCCATTAGGATTAGTAAAGGAGACACAAACTATGGTATCAGATAAAGAGATTGCAGAACTCATATTTCCGGATGTTAAAGAAACTATAGAAGATTTAGAAAAACGCTATCCAGAAAGAAATTTACCTCTTGGAGCTGAGGTTACTAGATTCGCCCCATCACCTACTGGGTTCTTACATACTGGTAGTTTGTTTACTTCTTTAATATGCTATAAAGTCGCCAAACAAACTAATGGAATATTTTATGTTCGATTAGAAGATACTGATACAAAAAGAGAAATAGAAGGTAGTGGTAAGCAACTTCTTGAACAGCTTAAATTGTTTGATGTATATCCTAGCGAAGGATATTTTGGTGATACCCAAAAAGGTAATTATGCTCCTTATGTCCAAAGCGAAAGAGCTGATATCTATCGTATCTGTATTAAACATCTACTTGAAATTGGAAGAGCATATCCATGTTTTTGTTCACAAGCATATTTAGATGAAATTAGATCTAAGCAGGAAAAAGCAAAAATTATTCCAGGATATTATGGGCAATTTGCAAAATGCCGCTTTTTAACTAATGATGAACGCGCAGAACGCATTCGTAATGGAGAACCATTTGTCATTAGGTTTAAAAGCAATGGCAATCATTTAAGAAAAATTAAAGTTCACGATTTAGTACATGGTGATTTTGAAATAGCTCAAAACGATCAAGATATTGTTATCTACAAAAGTGACGGATTACCAACATACCATTTCGCACACGCTGTTGATGATCATTTTATGAGAACAACTACTGTTATTAGAGGTGAAGAGTGGATTTCTTCATTACCGATTCACTTAGAACTATTTGAAACATTAGGCTTTAAAGCTCCTAATTATGCACATTTACCCGTAATCATGAAACTTGATGAAAATGGGCATAAAAGAAAATTATCTAAACGCTTAGACAGTGAAGCCGCCGTTAGTTATTTCTTAAAAGATGGCTATCCAGGTGAAGCTTTGATTATGTACTTAATGACCATTGCAAATAGCAACTTTGAAGAGTGGATATTTGCGAATAAGTTTGAACATATGGAGAATTTTACTTTCTCTTTCAATAAGATGTCTCTTGAAGGCGCTTTATTCGATATGGGCAAATTAAATTTCTTTGCTAGAGAAATTTTGTCTAAAAAGAATAAAGAAGAAATTCTCCAATTAGCAAAATCGTATTCGAAAGAATATAACAATGATTTATATAATTTAATTTCAAGAGATGAACAATATTTCAAAGATATAATGAACATCGAAAGAGAAAAAGAAAACCCAAGAAAAGATTATGAAAAATTTGGTAATCTTTATGATTTGATTTCATTTTTTTATGATGACTTATTTGATGAAATTTTGAAAAATAAACTGGAATTTAACGAGAAATTTGATAAAAATCTCATTTCATTGATGCTTGTGGAATGCAAAAATAAATTAGATTTAAATCAAGACGAGCAAGGCTGGTTCGCAAACTTAAAAGCTATTGGAGTTGAACATAAATTTGCGGGTAATGGAAAAGAATATAAAGCCAATCCCGAAGCCTATGTCGGAACAATTTCTGATTTAGCAGAAATGTTAAGAATTACGTTAACAGGAAAAAAGAACTCTCCAAATTTGTACTATGTGATGCAAGTTTTAGGTAAAGAGAGATCTGATAAAAGAATGGAAAAAGTTATATCCTTGCTTAAATAAAAGGTATAATACATCCATGGCCCATTGGAGAAGCGGCTTAACTCATATCCCTCTCAAGGATACATTCATCGGTTCGAATCCGATATGGGTCACCAAAATTATTAATGACTTGTGTTTTATCTAGTTTTTATCGAAGAGCATAGATACATCAAAATATGTAAAACAATAAAACATTAAAAAAACAGATTGCCTATTCCATTAACTTTTTTTCATGTAGTTAATATATTATTTTTGTTACGAAAAGATTTATAATAACAATACGAGGTATTTAAGTATGAAAAAATCAATTAAATTACTGCCTATATTAGCCATTACGTTATTATCGCTTGTTGGATGTAATAAACCAATTTTAAAAAGCCATGAAGACATAGTGATTTTATACACTAATGATGTTCACTGTGGATATAACGATAATATGGGTTATGCAGGATTAGCCCACTATAAAAAAGCATTACAAAATGAATACAATTATGTAACACTAGTTGATTCAGGTGACTATGTCCAAGGATCTCCCCTTGGAACTATTACTAATGGAAAACATTTAGTATCTTTGATGAATGACGCTGGATATGACTTAAGCATATTAGGCAATCATGAATTTGATTATGGATGTGAGCAATTACAAGATTCTTTGAGTATCGCTAATTTTGATATCTTATGTTGTAATATGCATTACACAGGCAAAAAAGATACTTCTGTTCTAGACTATGTTTCTCCATATAAAGTAATGAATTATGGTGACACTAAAATAGGATTTATTGGAGTCACAGATCCTCTTTCTATTTCTGACTCTACCCCTAAAAGATTTATGGAAGATGGCGTATTAGTTTATTCATTTGATGGTGAAACTTCAGGTGATGAATTAGCGAAATCTGTCCAAAACACGGTTGATTTAGTAAGAAATAAAGAAAAGGTTGATTATGTAATTTTATTAACACATTTAGGCATAACTGATGAAACAGATCGCACCTATCAATTCTCTAGTCAATATCTTGCAAGTCATACTCGCAATATAGATGCAATATTAGATGGACATTCTCACACCGTTAAAGAATGCTTATATATTAACAATATTGATAATAAGCAAGTTCCTATATCTCAAACAGGTTCTAAATTCCAAAATATTGGTCAACTAACTATCTCTAATGGAAGTTTTGACTTCAAATTAATTGATTCATATCAATATAAAGATCCATTTGTAGATTACCAAATTCAAACTGCTGACAAACTTCTAGATTCTGCTTTAGGAGTCAAAGTTACTGATATAGATTTTGATTTATCTATTGAAGATGAAGAAGGCGTAAGGATGGTTAGAAATAGAGAAACTAATCTCGGTGATTTAGTAGCGGATGCATATTGCTTTTCCACTGGTGGAGACATTGGCCTAATTAATGGTGGTGGAGTTCGTGCCACTATTAATAAAGGAGAAGTTAAGTATAAAGACATTATTAATGTAAATCCATTTGGAAATTTATTGTGCACAGTCGAATTAACCGGACAAGATTTACTAGATATGTTTGAATATTTCGTCATGGATATATCTCACGAATATAAAAAAGATGGCCAACCTATTGGAGAATTTGGCTCATGGCAACAAGTTTCAGGTTTAAGGTTTACTGTTGATACTTCAATTCCAACCTCAGTAATCATTAAAGATGGAACGGTAGATGTCTTCGATCGTGTTGGTGGTGCTAGAAGAATAACTTCAATGGAAGTATTAGAAAATAATACGTATTCTAAAATTGAACCTACTAAGACATATCGAGTCACTTCTACTGATTACCTAATCAAAAATGGTGGATGTGGTATGAGTGATTTCTTAAAAAACAAGAAGATTGTTCAAGATGATGTTGTTAGCGATTATCAATCTCTTTTAGACTATTTCGCTAATGTAAAAGATTTGTCAATTTATCGTAATACTCAGAATAGAATTAACGTTATTTAGGTTGCAAGAAATCAAATAAAAATATTTCGTCAATTTTAAAAATATGCGCGTTTTGTATGGATTTTTCTGCAAATGTGGCATATTTTTCAAATATTTATTTTTTTTAATATCTAGTTGATATATTATCGTTTTTTTTAAATAAATTTTGTTTGAGAAATGTATAAAATATTGAGGATTTGCAAACTTTTTCAAATAAAATGTATTGCATATTTCGCACGTATGCGATATTTTATTAGTAATTAATGAATAAGGAGGAAATATTCATGAAATCAGTTCATAAGAAGATTTTGATTGCCTTACTTGCCGTTACAATTGGTGCTGTACTTACTGTTTCAGCATTATTCAATGTTTTCGGTATTTTAAGAGCAACCGATGCTGGCTTTGCTGGTGGATTTACAGACATTCTTAAGAGTTCTCTTTTAATTTTCTGTGTTAACTTCCCATCAATATTAGTCGCACCATACTATCCATCACTCATGATTGCCGCTAGTGCAATTGCTTTAGCAATGGTAATCGTGTTGATCATTCTCGCCATCAAAAAGAGAAGACCATTATGGATCCTTTATATCTTAGTAATACTTGTTGCTTTGGTATATGTTTATCCAGCAATTATGTTGCTTTCTCCAATGGCAGAAAAACAAGCATTCCTTGTTAACCATCAAGAATTAGGAATTCAATTCGCTGACTTACACGACAAAGTGTATTTAGGAACAGCCGTTGACATCATGGGCTATGTCGCATTTGGCTTAACATTAGTCACATTTGTTGTTGGCTTAGTTTACTTAGTCAAATATCCAAAAGCATGCAAATGCTCCGAATGCCAAGAAGCTGCTGAACAAAAACCAGAAGAAGCTCCTGTAATGGAAGAACCAGCTGAAGAACTAGCTGAAGAACCAGCTGTTGCAGAAACTGTTCCAGAATTTGTTCCAGTTATTGAACCAGAGCCAGAAGCACCAGCTCCAGCTGTGGAAGAAAAGAAAGAAGAAGAACTTACAAAAGATTCACTTGCTAACATGTTACGTGAAGTTGTCAGAGACATTGTTAGAGACGAAATGGCTCGCAATGGCGCTAACCAAGAAAAAGAAGCTTCAAGTACAAGCAATAGTGATAACCAAACAATTACTGGTGCCACATTCGGTGGACCATTAGTTGTCCAATACTTCAATGGTGGTATTAATGGTGTTACACCAGCTAATGTAACTCCAGCACCAGCTCCTGCACCAGCTCCAGTTGAAGAGCCAAAAAAGGAAGAACCAAAACCAGCTCCTGCACCAGCTCCTGCACCAGCACCAGCTCCTGCACCAGCTCCAGTGGTTGTCAAAGCTCCAGCTCCAGTTGTTGTAAAAGTGCCAACCCCAGTTCCAACTCCAGCTCCAGTTGAAGAAGTTGAAAAACAAAAAATCGTCAGAATTCCATTTGGTGAAAGATTAATGGCTGCCGATAAAGAATTACAAGACGCTTATAACGAAATCAAAAATGAACTCCTTAGTTGGGGTATTAAATCACGTGTTTCCAACTCTGGAGATACATTCAGATTACATCGTAAAACATATTGCAAACTCACAATCGCTGGAAAGAGCTTAAAATTATATTTCGCTCTTGATCCAAAAGATTATGCTGATAGCACAATCCCTGTCCAAGATGCTTCTGACAAATCCCTCTATGAAGAGATTCCATTAGTGTTTAAAGTTAAGAGTGCTTTATCTATCAGAAGATGTAAGCAACTCATTCAAGACGCAGCTGAAAAAGATGGTCTTGAACAAGGCGAAATCCTTTCAGTTAATTGGGTCAAAGAACTCAAAGCTGAAATGAAAAAAGCTGCTAAATAAGGGTTATAACTTATTAAATTAAAGGGTGTGGAAACATGCCCTTTTTATACAAAATATTGTAAAAAAAATATATGATTTTAATCATAATATTTGTTATACTATTAACGAATATACAAAGAAGGAAGAAACTATGAACAAAAAAATTATTGCTCCAATCGCGGCTATCGTAGCCACAACAATGTGTTGTGTCGGCACAACATTCGCTTTATTCACTGATAAAGCAAGCGCCACTGTATCAATTACAGCTGGTAAAGTACAAGTCTCAACCAAAATCGGAGATTTAAAAATTTATTCCGCTAGTGTTGAAGATACTGATCAAACACATACAGTCATTCCTGGTTCACATGATTTAGGGCCTTTTTCTGCCGATTATTATTATGTGCAACAAGATGATACATTTATTAATGGTGGAACAGCTCAATTAGATGCAAGCTCAAGATTATTATCTCTTACCAACGTTTCTCCTGGTGATAAAGTAAGTTTCTCTCTTTCAGTAACAAATAATAGTAACGTTAAGATATTATATCGTTTAGTTGTTAATTCCGAAGATGTTCCTGGACATGAAGATAGCAATCTTTTCCAAGCTCTTAAATTCAATATTGATGGATATGATTATTCTGGTATTGAATCGATTGCTACTCCATGGCAACTTTGGACACCAAGTGGATCAGCTGAAGATATGACTAAGACCATTAGTCCAATCGATATTGTTGTTCCTATTACCTTGGGTAATGAATGGCAAGACAACGCTGCTAAAATTAAATTCACATTCGAAGCCGTCCAAAGCAACGCTAATGTCGAAAATCAAGCAGATTATAGCGATCTTATTAATAAAGTTAACAAATCAATGGAAAGACAATCCCTTGATTATCCAACATTGGCTTTAGATTTATTAGATGACGATGATGTCGCTGACTTATTCCAATTAGATAATCTTGTTTGGAATGATAAATATAATTTATTCGGTGTCAATAATAATGGCACCATAGATTATGGCACAAGCAAATTCCCAAGCTTACTTGATGAAAATGTATGGGAATTCGCTGATGAATATCTCGATAATAATCAACCTGTTTATTTAAAAGGCCTTCTTTATAGTGAAGATTTAGTTATTTCTAATAGTTTGGATGTTGGCGAAAATACTTTAATTACCAAAATCGAATATACAAATAGTGTTAATGATAAAAGAGTTGTTATCCGCACAAATTCAGAAGCCACAACATTAAAACTTAACGATTCTTCAAATTCAGAAATTGTTCACTATGGTGATTGCGGAATTATTGAATCTAGTGTCGGTATGAATTCTTTATATATTGAAGAACATGTTAACTTTGTTGAAGCTAAATTAGGCCATATTGTTGTTGATGGTAAAGTTGACGCAATGTTTACTTCGGCTGTTTCTTTGAGTGATGTCAAAGTTGAAGGAAATGTTACCCACGCTCATGCCGCCACAGAAGCCAGTGCTCTTTCATTAAATGAAAATGATACTATCGATGCTGTGATTTGGGACTATGATGGAGATGAAGAGACAACTAGTCATCACCCATGGGTTCCAGAAGGCACAAATACTATAGATGTTATTAAAGATCAAGTTGCTGCTACTGCAGTTAACCAACATTTAGATATTGAAGGTGAAGCCAGAATTTTAAATGTTGGTTATCCAACTTTAGCTGAAGCAATTGAAGATGCTGAACCAGGTGATACAGTTGTTTTATTAAAGGATATTACTCTTAGCACAAAACCAACCGACTCTTACACAACATCTTATTTAATTGATAAAGATTTATTAATTGATGGTGCTGGATTTGAAATTTATGCTTCTTATTCTCTTTCTAGCAACACCAATGCTTTCTGTATTGATGGAACTAACTTAAATGTTGAATTTAAAAATTTAACAGTTTATGGAAATTTAGAAAGAGCCATTCAATCTTGGTCTGATTCAGATTATTTAAATTTAACTGTTAATAATTGTTATTTAGAGGCTTATGCATATACGTTAAGAATTAATCCGTGTAAGGAAGCTAATGTTAAAATAATTAATGGTACTACCATCAAAGGTTGGTGTGCTTTATATGCAAAAGGTAATGGTTTTTCTAATTATTTAATTGAAGATTCATATTTAGGCGGTACTAATTATGTTAGTGAAGCTTCTAGCAACGGTTTTGGAACTATTGTTTTAGAAGGTAAAGATGCTTATAACCCTTCATTAGATGATTATTATGGAAAAAATAACCGTGTCGATATTGTACACAGTGTGATTATCGCTATTAGAACAAATGGAAATACTCAAGAATGGATTAACCTAAATTATGGTTTACGCGATAGTATTGTCGATGTTGATGATACTACTATCATTGCTAATGGTACAGGTGAAGATGTATCTCGCGAAATCGGCTGTTCAATGGCTTATGATTATTGGACAAAATCTTATCAAGCAAATTGTCAAATTATTTTCGATGGTACTCCTTGGTTAATTGATGGAAAATATACACTTTTAAGTGGTGATAATGAGATTTGCATTGGTACTTTAAATGAAGGTATGAGTAAAGCTAATAACGGCGATATCATTTTTGTCGAGTCTAATACTTTAGAAAAGATTTTAAATGTTAACGTTAATGTTGGTTTAATAACTTTCAATTATGATGCTGAAGATACAACATATAATGGCAATATGGAAATTGAAGGTTACACTGTTTTAAGTGAAAATTATGGTGATCCAATCATCATTGGTGGTTATCCATATCAACAGGTTGCCCATTACAATATTCCAAACGAAAATATTTTAGATGGAAAAGTTGCTGCTGGAACTTACTATTTTGAATTTGAATCTTTAGTGCATGATGGCTATCATATGGTTGATAACGGCAACGGCACTTGGACCGTTGTTCCAAACGCATAATTTTATACATAAAATTTACTAATTTTTAAAATATCAATATATTTGATATATATTAAGTTGAACTAATAAGTTCGGAATGGATGTGGTTAATTAATGCCTGACCCCTTGTCGTGGTTGTTGATATTAATTTGTTTAATTGGTAGTTTTTTCTTCTCCGCTAGTGAAACTGCAATTGCTTGTTGTAATAGATACAAGATGCAAGTTAAAGCAGATAATGGGAGTAAAGCTGCCAAAGTTGTTATCAAATTATGTAATAAATACGATCGTACTCTTACGACTGTATTAATAGGAAATAACATTGTTGCGATTGCAATATCCGCCTTATCAACGGTATTGTTTTTGAGATATTTTGATGCAGTGTTAAATGATTCAGCTATTTCTTTAATTTCCTCCATTATTATGACTTTTGTGGTCTATATTTTAGGAGATACATTACCAAAAACTATAGCTAAAGCTATACCTGATACTTTATCTATCATATTTGCCTATCCTATTTATGGATTAATGATTATTTTATATCCTATTACTTTAGTATTTGATGGAATAAGTAAATTAATAGTGAAGATATTCAAAGTAAAAGATGACAACAAATTATCTGAAGAAGATTTTGAAAACGCTGTTGAAAAAGCTTCTAAAGATGAAAACATTGAAGAAGAGCAAGTTGAAATGGTTCAGTCAGCTTTAGACTTTATGGACACTAAAGTAGCTGAAGTATTAACGCCAAGAGAAAGAATATTTGCTATCAATATAAAAGGATTAACACATCAAAATCTCCAAGAGATGTTAATTAATTGCAAATATTCTAGAATTCCTATTTATGATAAAGTTTTTGATAATGTTATAGGTATATTAAATACAAAAGTATATTTCGAAGAATATTGTAAAGACCCTCATGTCGATATTAGGAGCATTTTACAACGACCATATTTTACAAATAAAAACGTTATGATTGATGATTTGTTTCAAGGATTTAAAAAGAAGCACACTCATCTTTCTTTAGTAAGAGATTCTCATAAATATATTATTGGAATGGTAACAATGGAAGATGTCTTAGAAGAATTAGTAGAAGACATAGCTGAGCCAACAATTCATAGAGGTAACAAATAATGGGTAAGACGTGGTGGATTTATTTAGTTATCGCTATATGTTTCTTGTTGTCTATGTTCTTTTCAAGTGCAGATATGGTCATCTCTGTTGTTGATAAAGATAAATTAAGAAAAGAAGCAGAAAAAGGTAATAAGTCTGCAAAACTCGCCTTATTTCACGCAAATAATTATGAATTTTCAATTTCTAGTATTTTGTTTGGAAATAATGTCGTAAACATTTTTATCTCTTCTTTAGTGACTATTTTAGGTGCAACATATAACAAAGATTGGGGTGCCTTAGTAGCGACTATTATCCTCACTATATTAATTATTATATTCGCGGAATTTTTACCCAAAGCATTCTCAAAAAGATTTTCTTATCCTCTTGCAAAAATATACGCCTATCCAATATCGGTATTTCAAGTAATCACATTCATATTTGTTTGGCCAATATCTAAATTATTCGTTTTAGTTAGCAAATTATTTAAAAAACGTTCAATAGAAGAAGATGAAGTTGATGAAGACGAACTAAATGAAATGATTGATACATTAGAAGAAAATAAAGAATTGGATGAAGAAGAAGCAGATATCGTTCGAGGAGCAATAGATATTACCGATACTCAAGCCTTTGAAATCATGACTCCACGTGTTGATGTCTATGCCATTGAAAAAGATGCCGATATTAATGAAATAATCAAACAAGGAGATATTTTCAAACATTCTCGCATTCCCATTTATGAAGGAACTATAGATAACATAATTGGTATTTTACCAATAAAATCTATTGCAAAAGCTGTATATTCTCATCAAAATATTAATATTTCAGCCCTTTCATATAAGCCATTAAGAGTGCCAAGAAATAGAAACATTATTGATTTATTAAACGAGTTTAAATCAAGCAAAGTTCATATTGCGGTTGTTATTGATGAATATGGTGGAACTGACGGAATCGTCACCATGGAAGATATATTAGAAGAAATAGTCGGTGATATATTTGATGAGACAGATGAAGTTGAAGAAGAATATATTGATCAAGGAAATGGAACTTATATTGTTGATGGTTCTATGAACATTGATGATTTCTTCGATTTAATTGAATACAAAAAAGAATTTGATACAGATTATTCAACCGTCGGAGGCTTCTGCCAAGAAATGCTGGATCGTTTTGCGCAAAATAATGATGAATTTATTTTTGAAAATCGATATAAATGCAAAGTGCTTCAGGCTAGTGAATTCACCGTTGAAAAACTCAAAGTAATTGATTTAAATTTTGAAATAGAAAACGAAAATAAAGACGAGTAATTACTCGCCTTTTAAATATAATTGATTTAATTTCTCTGCAATTTCTTGAATAGAACAATTGCCGTTATTTATTAAAACAAAGTCAACCTTAGGGATATTTTCTTTTTTGAAAGCCTCTTTATCATTCTGAATACGTAATTTTGCTTTTTCAACATCATCGCCTCTAGAAATCATACGTTCATATCGAACTTTTTCATCAGCTTCAAGGAAGAATGTTTTTACCGATTTATTATTAAGAGCAATGTAACTTTTTACTCCAATAGGATCAATGACAACACATCTATCATCTTTTACTTGGTCTTTTGTAGAACCGTAATAATTGCCATTATAAATAGTGTATTCTACAAATTTATCTTCCTTAATCATTTGCAAAAATTCTTCTTTTGTCACAAAGAAATAGTCTTTGCCATTTATTTCACTTTTTCTTTTTGCTCTAGTCGTGGTGGTAATAGCCTTAACTATTCCACAATGAGCCATTAAATATTTAGCAACTTCTGTTTTTCCACTGGCGGAAGCACCTGTTAAAACTATCATAATATGGTCATTATAAGTTTTATTTATATGAAAATAAATATAACAATTGAAAAAAATACTCACTTGTGAGATATTTTTATCGTATAGAAGGAGAAACTTATGGGTAAAATTATTTACACTGCTGACGTTTCAGAAATGTGTACAGTCCGTAAGGGATGCGATCATGGACCTGCTCCTATTCCAGAAGAAGGTTTATGGGTAAAAAGTAAAGAAATCAAAGACATTTCTGGCTTATCCCACGGTATTGGTTGGTGTGCTCCACAACAAGGTGCATGTAAACTTACACTAAACGTTAAAAATGGAATTATCGAAGAAGCTTTAGTTGAAACTCTTGGATGTTCTGGTATGACTCACTCTGCTGCTATGGCAGCTGAGATTCTTCAAGGCAAAACCTTATTAGAAGCTTTAAATACTGACTTAGTTTGTGATGCTATCAACGTTGCAATGAGAGAAATCTTTAAACAACTCGCCTATGGCCGCAGCCAAACAGCTTTCTCAGAAAACGGTTTACCAGTTGGTAGTTCACTTGAAGATTTAGGAAAAGTCTTAAGAAGCCAAATTGGCACGATGTTTGCTACAAAAGAAAAAGGTGTCCGTTACTTAGAAATGACCGATGGTTATGTTTTAGGTATTGGATTAGATAAAGATAACGAAGTTATTGGTTATAAATTCGTTAATTTAGGAAAAATGATGTCTGCTATTAGAAATGGCACTGAACCTAAAGAAGCTTATGAAAAAGCAATTGGTACTTATGGTAGATTTGCTGATGCAGTCAAAGTCATTGATCCAAGAAAGGAGTAATAATCATGGAAGGTGAATTATTTGAAAACTACGAAAGACGTAGTAAAGGCATCGAAGAATGCTTAAAACAAAATGGATTTGCTTCAATTGAAGAAACCCGTGATTATTGCGCTAAATTTGGACTTGATCCATATAAGATAGTTAAAGAAACTCAACCAATCGCATTTGAAGATGCGGGGTGGGCATATACACTTGGTTCAGCCATCGCCTTAAAACGTGGTGTTAAAAGTGCTGAAGATGCCGCTAAAGCAATCGGTGAAGGCTTACAAGCTTTCTGCGTTCCTGGTTCAGTCGCTGACAATAGAAAAGTTGGTATTGGACACGGCAATTTAGGTGGAATGCTTTTAAATGATAAAGTTACTTGCTTCTGTTTCTTAGCAGGACATGAAAGTTTTGCTGCTGCTGAAGGTGCAATTAAAATTGCATTAAATGCAAATAAAGCACGTAACGTTCCATTAAAAGTCATTCTTAATGGTTTAGGAAAAGACGCAGCTTATATTATCTCTCGTATTAATGGGTTCACATATGTTGAGACCGAATACGACTTCTATAGTGATACAGTGAAAATCGTTAGAGAAAAACGTTTCTCAGACGGCCCACGCGGTGAAATTAGATGCTACGGCACCAACGATGCTAGCGAAGGTGTCGCAATTATGAAAATGGAAAAAGTTGGTGTTTCTATTACTGGAAACTCAACAAACCCAACCCGTTTCCAACACTTAGTTGCTGGTATTTACCATAAATGGTGTTATGAAAATGGTGTTGAATATTTCTCAGTCGCTTCTGGTGGTGGTACTGGTCGTACACTTCACCCAGACAATATGGCTGCTGGTCCAGCTTCATATGGCTTAACTGATTCTATGGGAAGAATGCACGGAGATGCTCAATTTGCAGGATCTTCCAGCGTGCCAGCTCACGTTGAAATGATGGGCTTTATCGGAATGGGAAATAACCCAATGGTTGGTGCTACTGTTGCATGTGCTGTTGGTGTCTATCAAGCATTGAAAAAATAATTTTTA
This sequence comes from Bacilli bacterium, assembly GCA_024408095.1. Classification (GTDB taxonomy): domain Bacteria; phylum Bacillota_I; class Bacilli_A; order RFN20; family CAG-826; genus JAKSVI01. The sequence goes on along the minus strand of JAKSVI010000013.1, from coordinate 12,256 downwards.
ATATTATAAAATTAGGGATCTCATTATATGGGGTCTCTTTTTTATTGAATGCTAAAATTATTATGATAGAATTATATCAGCAAAATTAATGAGGTAAATTATGGAAATTATTGCGTCAACTTTACTAAGAAATAAATATAACGAGATTTCAAAAAAATGTAAAAAGACTAATGAGCCTATATATTTAACAAAAAACGGAGAAGGCGATTTAGTTTTGATGTCCATTGAAGCTTATGAAAAAAGAGAAAGATTTTTAAAATTAAAAGAAGAATTGTTGGATATTGAATTTAAACGACTTAATGGAGCAAAAGATTATTCATTAAACGAAGCCGAAGAAGACATTAAGAAAATTTTAGGATTATGAAATATAAAGTTTTTATATCTGAGGATGCCAGAAATTCAATTCTAGATTCTATGAGATTTTTAGCAAATGTTAATAAAAACTCTGCTAAAAAAGAACTTGATAATATATTTAAAGAAATACATTCGCTTGAACAATTTCCTTTAAGACACCCAATTGTTCCAGATTTAATAATTTTAGGCAAACAAACCTATAAATTTATCTTATCTAGTGGAAGATATATTGTTTTATATACTGTTTCGAATACTGATGTTTTTATTAATAAATTTCTAGATGCTCGTAGAGATAACAAGATTATTAATGATTTAACATAAACTAATGTTTTGTTCGTACTCACGTTGAAATGATGAGACTTATCGGAATAGGTAGCAACCTAATGGTTGGTGCTATAGTCGCTGTCTCTTAAGCATTAGCAAATAATAACTTCTTATTAATAAACTAGAGATCTAAGAAATAAGGTCTTTTTTAGAATTGCTTTTAAAAAAATTTTTTATTTCCCCATCAAAATATATTACTAAACTGTCTATCAATTAATGCACGTTTCGTCTTAATGGAGGGTTTGCTTGTATGAAAGGCAAAAAAATATTAGTTTTATTCTCAGGTGTTGCTATTTTAATACTTACACATTTACGCAACATCTAAATAAAATTTTGATAAAATAACAATATTGATTTGAAATTTTAAGGAGTGGCCTATATGAAAAAGAAAAAACTTATATTGCCTATAACACTTTTAACTCTTTCTTTAACCTTTTTATCAGGATGTCAAACTACTATTACTCAACCATATTATGCGGATTGGACTGTGATGATCTATTTATCCGGCAACACCCTTGAAGACCCTCAAGGGAGTGCCTCTTATAATCTTGCAGAGATTGCTAATAATGTTACTACTAATAGTAAAGTAAACTTAGTTTTTCAATTAGGTGGAACGTTAAACTGGCATGAAAGAAACTATGGTTTAGTCCATGAAGTAGGAATGACTGAAAGATATATTTATGAAAATAATGAAGGAAAGGCAAGCGGACAATATCGCTTATATGAAAGTATGCCGAATGCCTACACTGGTGATCCAGATGTTTTAACTGATTATATTGTCGACACTAAAACAAGGTTCCCTGCTAAAAAATATTCATTATGGGTTTGGGGGCATGGCATGAACGCTAATGAAGGCTTATTAGGAGATACCACTTATTCAGATAAATTAATTGAAATGCAGTGCATGTCATTTAATCATCTTGAATCTGCCTTAAAAAATTCTAATACAATATTTGAAAATATTAATTTTGATTGTTGCTTGCTTTCCAGTGTGGAAATGCTTTCTCATTTATATGGATATACTAAATATGTTACCTTCTCAGAAAATGAAATTCCTGGAACGGGCCAAGCATATAATACATTTTTCAAGAAGTTATATGAAAATCCAACGATGGATGGTAAACAATTTGGAAATACTCTTGTAGATTTATATGGGCAAAGATACCCAGATAATGATAAAGATGGGGCTAAAAGATGTTTTGTAAATGTCGATGTTAGCAAAACGCCAACTTTATTAAAAAGTTTTAATAATTTTTATTACGAATACGCGAAAGAATTATATTCGCCAGTTTCTTTCAAAAAAATATTAAATCTACATAAAGAAGAAGGAATTTTTAAATACGCTAAATGGATGGTGGATATCAACCAATATATGAATAAAGTTAAAGAGGCTGGTTTTGATAAAAAATCGTTATGTGATCCGCTTATTAACGCGGTTAATAATGCTGTAGTATCAAGCACAAAAGGCCCTGAAACAAGTACATGTGGCGGTATTTCGCATTGTTTATGGATTAATGATTTATATCAAAATTCTATCCATGATTATGATATATACACAATGCAAGCCTCAAAACTTTATGGATATATTGCTTTCCTGGATGTATTTCATCAAGGATGGACTGCTCCTTTAGAAATATATTCACAAAATAACATCAAAAGACTTCCAGAACTAAATCCTTTTGAATTCTCTCTTAGAGGAGAATATGAATCAAGCCAAGGACCAATTGATAAATTAAAAATTATTTCCGGTGAACCTGTTTTAGAAGAAGTGAAATTTGTTCCTGAACTGAGTAGTAAAATCATTCAAGATGAAGGCTATATGATTATAACAAAAGATATTCGTTATGAAGCCGGAGAAATATTTAATCTTGTTAAAAACGATAATATCTATTCAGTTGATAAAAATGATTTATCTTGGGTATTTTTTACCCCATATTACAATAATGAAGATCCAGAATTCAAAAATATAACATACCCATTAACTACCAAAGATGTTTCAAAAAGAGTTACAAATCTAAAGGCGAATCAACATCTATATTTGCTTAGTATTTTCTATATTGGTGATGCATCAAGTGGAGAAGAAATTTATCTCAGCGCTATTTACGATGGAAATTCTTTAACTATTGGGAATTATATTACACCATCTCATTTGCAATCCTTACCTAACAGTTTTACTATTGAGCAATTTAATAAATTATCTGTCTCAATATCAGAATTAAAAGGTAAAACAATTAGCTATGCCGTTACCAATTCTATGGATGTAGAAAAAGAAATAATCCCTGTGCTCACATATGATAATTTTCAAGAAGATCTAACTAAGATATTTAAAATAGATGATGCAACAACTAAATTTTTGTATCATTATGAATTCACTGATTTATTAAACAAGAAACAGTCATTATTAATCAGACACGCAAATGGTAGTGAAAAATAATTGATAAGATAATTTTTGGAAAATTCTTAAAATGTATAATCATGTTTTCATGTATAAATCTGGAACTATGTTTCATCGTATAAAAGTAAGAAAAGGTGAAACATTTATCGTTTCCATAAAAGCAGAAATCAACAGTGGAGAAGCGAATCTTGAAATAGCAAACAAATTAACAAAAGAAGTAATGGTAAAAGAGCCATTATTAAGCGGAACATTTGATTATGAATTATCTGAAGGCAAATATTGTTTAAAGTTAATTTTCAAGAAAACTTGTGGAAAATATTCAGTACTTTTAAAAAGGAAAATGTAGTATAAAAAGCAATATTTATTTCGCCTTATAAAAGTATCAATTTTTTATAAATATCATAAAAATTATTTGAGTTTTGCATATATTTTTTAATATTTTTGCATAAAAGTCTCACGCCTATTTACTTATAAATTTTAATAATGTGGTTTATACTCTTTTAATCACATAATTAAATGGTGGAATATTGAGCCTCACGCACGTATAATTAACATGACGTGTGAGCGTTATTTCATAGGATATGACGAACTAGTTGTAGTCGTTACTTCCTTAGATAAGGATCATCCGTTATGTTCATCCTTTTTAAATTATGATGGACATGTTGTTACTTTATAAGGACAGTGCTGGCTACCTGTAATTAAAAAGTACGAACTTATTGGTTAAATTTTTAAAACCAAACGAATTAAGATATGACATTGAATTAGATGTTAATGGCCAAAATACCTTATTCAAACATATCAAAATGAGTTAGTCTTATTATTTAATTATTAAGTAAAGATTTTTAAATTAGATTTAGTCATTACCCTCTTTATAAGTAGTGGTGTGTTTTGTTATATTTTAAGAATCATGGGTGTAATGTCATGATTTCTTGCTTAACTAAGTAATAATTATTCTTAATTGTTCATATTAGTTCTCTCACATGTCCCTAATTATGGATGTTTTATCTATATAAAGATAATTTATATTCTTAATTTTGATATTGATAGGCTATTTAGAGCCATATCAAAGAAAGGAGAAAAAAATGAACAAACTTATGAAAAAAATTGCTGCCTTAGCTCTAGGAATTACTATGGCTGCAGGCGTTGGCGTTGGTGTATTTATAACAAGGAATGTAGTTGCAGAACAAACAAAAGCAGATGCCGGAGCTGTTACAACGTTTACGATAAATATAAGCAATGTAAAAAGTGCAGGAACGACTTGGCCAACAAGTTACAGCAATACTGAAGTTACTTGGTCTTTTACTTCTAACAACATTACTATAGATTTTGCTGCAGCCAATTTTACTACAGGAACCGGAGGCAACGCAGGCACCATGCAAAATCGTACAAATAATGCAGGATGCAGTTATATTAGAAGTACTGGTTTAACAGCTGGCTATGCCATTAAAAGCGTGCAAGGTTTTAGTGGCGGAGCGAAAAATTGGGATTTTTATGGTGCGATATCACCGATATCAGTTAAAAGCGGAAATCCAAACACTATTTCTGGTGGAACAAAAGTGGGAGATACTAATACGACAGATGCTGAACACCCTTTTGGTTCTGGGAATACATATGATTCAATCAACTATCCATATACAAACTTTGCCATGACTAGAGTTGGTAGCGGTGCAGGATACTACACAAAATTTGTTGTTAAAGTAGTTGAACTAGCACCGGCTGACCCAATAACCAGCATATCAATTAAAAAGGCTCCGAATAAAACAACATATATAAGCGGAGAAAAATTTGATGCTACAGGTTTAATAATTACTGCAAATCGTGAAAGTATGGATCCTGAGGACATCCCTTACGAAGGAAATGAAAATTTATTTTCTTTCGACCCTGAAATAATTAATAATAGTGGGAATGTAACTATTAAATATTATGATAAAACAACAACACAAGCAGTTACAGTTGCTCAAGTAAAAAATATCACCGGCGTAAATAGTGCACCAACTTCTGTTGAAAAAGATGGAAGCATTGAACTACAAGATGTAATTCTTGATGCTGAATTAAGTGACGGAGAAACAACAACAGTTAATCCTACAAAACTCGAGTATAGTACGGCTGCATTGGGGAAAACAACAGTCAAAGCTACTTATGAACCTGCAACTGGTACAAAAGATGTAACATTTACCATTGAAGTCACATGTATTGCTACCTATGATTTAACAAAAATTTCAGGTTTTAATAATTGGGGAAATTCTTATACACAACATACCGTTAAATCAACTTCAATTGACGATGCCACTGTTGAAGCGACATTGGATTTTAAAATAGCCTCTAAGCAAACTAATGCTACATGTCCTGTAATTGCCTCAAAAACAGTAAGCGAAATTGTAGCACTTAATTTCGTATTAGAAGAAGCTGGCATGAAAATTACAAGTATCGAAATTGGTTTTCTAAAAAGATCGAGCAACACTCCATCATTCTATCTACATAAAGGCTCAGACTTAACGGGCACATTATTAGGCACTATTGATATAGGAACTGAATCTGAATATGTTTTGTCTTGTCAAAATTTAAATGATACTAATTTTACAATAGGATATAATGGGCACAACGCTAACTCTAACAAGTCTGCAGATATGAAATATATTAAAATTGGCTTAGCAAAAGCTGGCGGATTTGGTGATTTAGACCATATTAGTGTCGCAAAAGCACCTGAAGTTAGTGTGTATCATGTGGGCGAACCTTTATCCTATAAGGGATTAGCAGTTACTGCTTATGATGGTGAAGATGAATCAACTTCTAATTTTAAGGATGTAACAGAAGATGTTACTTTATCCATCGAGGAAGGATATGTATTTGTTGATGATGATATTGGTGAATTTGTTGTTAATGTTTCATATGAAACAAAAGATTGTGAATTACCATTCACTGTTTATTCAAAAGCTGAGTATGAACTTGTGACAACTGTTCCTACTGATTGGTCTGGTAACTACATAATTGTAGCTTCATATACCGATTTGTCTGAAAAAACACATAATGTCGCTATGACATCAACTTTATCTAATTTCGATGCAGTTCATAATTTTAAAGAAATTACAATAAACTCTACAACTATCGAAGCAGGACAAGAATCTGAATTTACTTTTGCTGCTTGTGGCGATGGTTATTCCATACAAGGAAAATCTGGAAAATATTTTTATGGAATGAGCACGGACAATAATGGTTTAACAACAAGTGATACTCCGGTTGCAAATAAGATTGAACAAGGTGCAAATGGTCACTTTAAAATCACATATAACAATCGTTATTTAAATGTTAAAGGTGAAGAAGGGCTTGAACGATTCCGTTATTATAATAATGGCGATGGCGTTAAACTTTATAAACTTAAAGAATCATCACAGGCTGGTGAATATGCCGACGCATTCTTAAATGAAAAACTTTGTGATGGCGGCAAAACTGCGCCTTCAACTACTATATGGGAAAATCTTGCCACTTCTTACGCAAGCTTGAGTAAGGCCGATAAAGAATTATTTAGATTGGGTGTTAGTAGTCAAACTGGTACAAACATTCAACAATGTTTAGCCCGTTATGATGAAATCATCAATAAATATGGTGTTGATACCTATAATGATTTCATGAATCGTTTCCCAGATGGAGTTGTTCCATCATCACATGTTGTTGGCTTAAGCGATAACGATAATGCAATGTTAATTACAGTTATTGTTGTAAGTGTATTAACTGCTGCTACTGTAGGTGGATATTTCTTTATCCGTAAAAAGAAACATTCTAACTAATAGCAATCATCAATAATTCAATAAAGGACCTCTATCAATTCCGTAGAGGTCTTTTTATTATGAAAAAAGTAAAAATTCTTTATTAATTTTTGATTAATAAAAAAATAAATTATAAAAAAATTTTTAATATTTTTAATAAAATTTCACTTTTTCCTCGAACTATAAGTAATACGAGGTTCAAAAATGAAAAGCAAGAATCAATTATTTAGAACTAGATGTAATGAAATCAGCAAAATTGCCTTTAGATACTTCACCGCAAAAGAGCAAGCAAACGCTCTTGGACTAAATGAAGAAGATGAGATTGATACATTCAATCCTTTTAATAATTATATTGAGCATGTTTTAAAAGCGTTTAGATCTTTATCACCATTACATCAGCACATTATTAATAACGAATTCTTTTTAGAAAATTATCCTAAGTGGTGGGAATCATTATATTCAAGAGCTTCTTTTTACCGATATAAAAATGAAGCAATGAAAAATTTTTTGGAGGCATTTAATCATGAGCTATCCGATAATTAAAAGTCTCCCAGTATTTTTAACCTTATCTCTTGTGGGATTACCACCTGTGAAACCAATTGAATATAAATTAGAAGTGTTTTCAGATTTATACGGACCTTTTACGGCGTTTCAAGATGATGTTATCTTTTCTTTTAAAGTTAAAGATTTATTAGTGCCAGATTCTACAAGTGAAACATTCACTCTATCATTATTTGATGGCACGATTTTAGAAACAGTATTTCCCTCAAATAAATATCAAGAAGGCAGATATACTTATTATGATGTACCGCTTCATTTAAGTTACTTATTTTCTAATTCTGGTTTGAAGTTTACTTATAAATTATATAATCCAATAAAGGGTGTTGTGTTTACTGAAAATAACGTAAAATTCCTTCCTTTAACTAAAAGGACAATAAACGCAAATAACTATCAAAATGAAGATTTTATAATAAGTGATACAATGGACAGTTTTTCTCAAAATATCTGCAAAACTGAGACATTTTCTTTCAAAAAGACAATAAATTATTTTCCAAATGTTTATTATAATACGTTATCTTTAAACGGAATTTATTTTAAATATGAGACACCATTTCCAAAGTTTGAATATCAAAATGCTAGCCTGGTAATTTTTGATAAAAATAATATATTCCCCAATCTAAATAAAGATAAAAATCATGAAACCAGAATCCCTATAGATGCTCTTTATGAATCAAATAGAGTTTATTTCAAATTCAAGAATAGATTCTTTGTTGAACCAAACCTAAATTTGATATCTCTAGAAGCAAAAATTGGTTATCTACCAACTGATGAATTTTATTTGCCCAAAAATAAACTAAAAGAAATTGAAGATGTCTTATTTTCAATTGAAATAAATGAAATGGGAAGAAATAAAACGACTGTTATTTATCCTATTGATTATTTGGCTACTAGAAATTTGTTCGGCAAATGTTCGAATAGTGATTATTGCATTGTAGGAGGGTTTCATGATTAATATTTTCATCTCTCTTATGTTCGCTACTGTAATGTTCTCAACTTTTACTGTCACAACAGAATTAACTTCAGTAAATAGAGTTTTTATGAATATCCCGGTTGAATATATAGAAACATCTGTTCCGATTATTAAAGATCCAGAACATTTAAGTTTTTCAAAAGAGAAGTTAGAGCATAATATCTATCATTATTTTGATGTATGTTTATCTAAATATGTTAAATCATTTTCAGTTACATACTATTATTACAATGCGAGTGATAAATCATATTGTATTGAAGATGAATGTTCATCAGTAAAAATTACATTAGATGCAACTGTTGCATTCAATATTAATTACAACAAAAGTGTTAATTTTCAAATAAGTGAGGTACGTCATGGATAAAGAAAAACTCACCTTATTTTTAGAAAATTCATTTTTGCACGATCTTCTTTTAATTGAAGACATAACCGATATTTCATATAACGGTAAAGATATTTATTATGTGAGCAATACATATGGACGAGCTAAATCTGAAATTGTTATTGAACATCAAGAAGTTAAAGATTTCTTACGACAAATTGCCAATTTTTCTGAGAGCCAGTTCTCCTATTTATCACCAATTTTAGATTTGTCATTTGATCGATACAGAATTAACGCCGTTCACCAATCAATAGCAAGAATAGGTGATGATGAGTGTGTTAATTTTTCCATTCGTATAGCAAGTGAAAAACCAAAAATAAACGACAAGTCTTCATTCTTTAATAAAGCTTTAGTGGAATTATTTCAAATTTTAATATATTCAAAACAATCAATTGTGATTGCTGGCCCAACCGGTAGTGGGAAAACAGAATTTCAGAAATATCTGATTTCTCTAATGCCAGAAGATACTAGAGTTATAGTTATTGATAATGTTCTGGAATTAGAAAATGTTCGTAATAATAGTGATATTGATCTTTCAAGTTGGAAAGTTGATGACAAAAATGATGCAAGTTCTATAAATTTGTTGGTCAGAAACGCATTAAGAAGCAACCCGGATTGGCTGATAGTTGCTGAAGCACGTGGCAAAGAGATGAATGAAGTCCTTAATTCTGCAATGACAGGTGTTCCAATTATCACAACCCTTCACGCCTTTGACATTTATACTATACCTAGTAGAATCATCAGCATGGTAATGATGTCAAACTTAAGAAGTGATAATAGTGAGGTTAAACAAAATGTTGATTATCATTTCCATTATTATGTTTATTTAACCAAAGAAGAAAATAGCAATCATGAGATCGTTAGATATATTTCAAAAGTTGCTGAAGTAGATAATAATGGCAACATGAATGTCATATACCAAAGAGAAAATAATAATGAATATTTTGGAAAAATTAGACAAAATAATCTAGAATTGCTGCGAAATTTTGATAATTTTATCGAATTTAAACGAAAATTTATTGGAGATAATGCATGACGATTTATTATATTATTTTTGCTTTTCTATCAATATTATTTGCAGGTGTTAACTACATTGTATCTAACAATTTGCTTACTACTATTATAGTGATTGTTGGATGCTTCCTATATTTTTATATAGTAGGAATGAGAAGGTTAAAAAAGCACACAAAAAGAACAAATGAATTTTTGCAATGCTATAACTTTATCAATTCTTTTATTATCGGTTTGTCAATAAAAGAAAACATAACATCAAGTTACGAGATAACCCTATCATCCATGAATGAAGAGTTTTTAGATGAAGTTAAAGATATTAACGATTTAGATTCTTTTGAAAAATTAAAATATTTGGATAGATATTTTCAATTCGATATATACACCTTATTCGTGTCTTTAATTGAAATTTATCAAGAAGAAGGTGGAAATATTTTGGATATGTCACGATTTTTGCTTGATGAATTAAGAAATGATTACACATACTTTGAGACTGCTCGAAATATGGGAAGAAGAAAAATATTTGAGTTTGGTACATTGTGGTTTTTCTCTGTTTTAGTCCTTGTAATTATTCGTTTTGCTCTAACAGATTTCTACAGAATAATCTCACCTAGGCCATTCTTTTATATATCAGTTGTTGTCATGATTGCATTTTTAGTATTTTCTATCGATTTTCTTATAGCAAAAATAACCAAAATCAAAATAAGGGGGTGGAAACATGAAACACATTAAAAACGATATTGAGTTTCTTGGTTTAGATTATAAAAAAGAAATGACCAAAATAGCGCTATTAGCTCTAGTTGGCGTAATTCTTGGTGTTGTCTTGTATTTTGTTATCAGAAGTTATTACGCTTTTATCATTTCCCTTGCATCTATAATATGTGCATTTGCATATGTTTTTCTTCATTATTCATCTAAGAAAGATGCTCTAATTAACAATTCTGAAGAAGAATTTGTTTCTTTATTAAGTTATTTTGAGGTTTTTATTTCAAATCATAACAATGTTTACCATTCCTTCGAGCTATTAATTCCGTATGCCTCTGATTATATGAAAACATTATTAGAAAATTTTCTCAAAAATATTGACAGCGATAAAACAGTTCAACCTTATATAAATTTTGCTCGAAACTTTAAAAATGTTCTTTTTGAGTCACTTCTATTATCTATTTATCAAATGGTGGATACAGGTGAAAATGTTGGATCTTTGTCTCAGTTTGGAGTCATGTTTACTCAAATTTCTGCAAATAACAAAGAAAATAAAATTCACAAAATGCAGAAAGACCTAGATACAACAAATCTCTTTCCTCTTGTTGGAGTTGGAATTGTCTCTTTCATATTAATTATTTCGATTTTTTCAATAATAGGAGATCTTATCAATGTCATCTAAAATAGGTTTGATTTTGTCAATGTTTTTTGTAGTCATATTTTTCGTTTTAGGTATGGATTTAATAATGGTTCAAACTGCGTATAGCGATTTAGATGCCAAAAGCACAACAATTTCGTATCTAATCGCAAATGAAGGATATATTGATGACTCTTTTATTAATGATATTAATAATAAATACAAGGTAAAACTTATATATAAAGGACCAGTTAGTCCAATGTTTGGAGAAGATGTCATATTTTGCCTTCAAAAAACAATCAAACCCTTAATTTTGAGTAATAAGCCTATGACTTTACAAATAGAGAGAAGCACAATCATCGGCTATTACGGATAAAAAAAGAAAGGAGGTAAACTTATGTCTGAAATTAAAGGACAATTATTAGGTGTTATTATCGTCTTATTAATTTTTGGAACAATTGTTGGCGTTCTCGTACCAGTTTTCCAAAAATTAGCACAAAAAGCAAAGAATGAAGTCACCGACATCACTGAACTTACGGATAGTGAAGTAGAAAATGCTTTTGAAGGTTTTGAAGACTATCACGGCACATTGATGCATTATTAATTTTCGAAAAGAAGGCCACAAAATGTGGTTTTCTTTTTAAACATTCTTGTTTACTAAACATCTTTATATAAATATAATAAACAATAACGAGAGGTATTAATCATGGATTATGTTTCGACTATTAAATCAATATTATCTAAAAGAGTGAATGTTTCCTCTTTAAAAGAAACAGATTCATTAACTTCATTAGGATTAGATTCACTAGATTTAGTCGAAGTTATGTTAGAAATTGAAGAAGCGTTACATATCGAATTTTCAAGCGATGAAATTTCAGATTTAAAAACTCTTCAAGATGTTGCAAACTTAATAGAGAAAAAAATCAAATAACTATCTTGTTTTTAGACCATTACTATGGTAGTATTCTATTTGCGTCTTTATAGATGCAACAATACGCCTACCTAGCTCAGTCGGTAGAGCTATCGGCTGTTAACCGATCGGTCGTGGGTTCGAGTCCCTCGGTAGGCGCCAATTTGGCCATATGGAGAAGCGGCTTAACTCATATCCCTTTCACGGATACATTCTCGGGTTCGAATCCCGATATGGTCACCA
>JAKSVI010000012.1 GCA_024408095.1 Bacilli bacterium | reverse complement strand
AGTCTAAGAAAAAATCGATTTCGAGTGAAACCGGAATTTACTTTAAGAATTCACGTTTCTAATTCTTAATTGGGTTTATTAATTACAAACGAATATCTTTAATATTTCTTCCAGGCTTGGCTGTCTTTTTCAAAACAATTTCACCTTTTGAGATTGCACCAACTGGGCAAACGTGGCCACATAATAGACATCCAACACATTTATCATGGTTGCAATGAGGACGCCTTTTTTCTTCATCCCATTCCATTGCTTGATGAGCGCCATCATAACAAGAAATATAGCATCTGCCACATCCAACACATTTATCTTCATCAACATGTGGATAAACAATGTAATCTCTATCCAAATTCTCAGCAGGAATAATATTTTTATTTGCTTTTCCAACTAATTTTTCAAGAGAATCAACTTTTTGTTCTTCCATATAATGCATTAAACCATTACATAAATCTTCAACAATTCGATATCCATATTGCATGATAGCTGTTGTGCATTGAATTGTTTTTGCGCCTACTAATATAAATTCTGCAGCGTCTTCCCAAGTTTCAAGACCTCCAATACCGGAAATTTCAACACCAGGAATACCATCTCTTAATTGTTGAATAAATCTCAATGCAACTGGTTTAACTGCTTTACCTGAGTAACCTGAGATAGACGATTTGCCATTAACGATTGGCATACCAATTTTCTTATCTAAATCAACGTTACAAATAGATTTAATAGTGTTAATTGCAGATATACCATCAGCACCACCAGCTAAGCATGCTTTAGCAACTTCAACCATATCTGTAATATTTGGAGTCATTTTGGCCATCATTGGTAATTTCGAGCCACGTTTAACAGCTTGACAGTATCTCTTACAAAGTTCTGGATTACTTCCAACATCACTGCCCATGGCATGGCTAGTCATCTGTGGACATGATAGATTCATTTCAATCATATCAGCGCCAGCTTCAGTGACCTTTCTGGCGAGGTCTTCCCAAGTTGCTTCATCATTTCCCATAATGGATGCAATGAGCACCTTATCTGGGAAATCTTTCTTTAAACGTTTAAGATCTGCAAGGTTTTCTTCTAATGAATGTTCGGCAATTTGTTCCATGTTTTTGAAGCCAACAAATGGTTCGGCTTCTTTGTTTAAAACATCAAAACGTGGAGAAACTTCGTTAATAACATATGATTTTGGTCCGATGGTTTTAAAAACAACACCACCCCAACCAGTCTGATATGCTTTAGCACACATATCATAATCATTACCAACAGGTGAAGATGATAAACAGAATGGATTTGGGAATTTAACTCCTAAAAAGGTAATACTTAAATCTTTCTTAACCATAATTATTTATCTCCTAAATATTTCTTAACTTCATAAGCGACTTGTTTTCCGCTTCTAACTGAATAAACAACGGTTTTTTCACCATGTCCAATATCGCCTGCAACAAATAAATTATCTTTAACTTGTAAGGTTTCAGTAACTGTTTCATTATTTTTGTCTAATTCAACGCCTAAGAAACCTGCTTCGCTATATTGTCCAACAGCCAAGATAATAAGATCTGCTTTTATTTTTAATTCAGCAGGAATAACTCTATGTTGGAACTTAACAGTTTTGCCTTTGACAGCAACAGGTGCGTATCCATCAATAATAGTTACACCTTCTGCTTGGGCTCCCATTAATTCTTTCTTTGAAGCTCTAAATTCTGAGAATTGTTCAAAAACAACATCAGTAACATTTTTAACACCTAATAATTTTAATGATGTAACAACATCCATTGCGACATCGCCACCACCAATAACTAAAACGTTGTCTGGAAGTTTAACATTTCCTTTTTTGCGTTTAACTGATTTTAAGAAATCAACCGCAGTTTTAACGTTTCGTTTACCAGCAAACATTGGTAACATCTTGCCTTTTGATAAACCAACAGCAACTATAACAGCGTTATATTTTTGTTTTAATTCTTCTACATTTGTAATTGGAGAATTTGTCTCTATTTTCACTCCTAATTTTTGAATGCGTTTAATTTCTTTATCGACAATCTCGTTTGGCAAACGATATTGAGGAATTCCATTTCTTAAATATCCACCAGCTTTTGAATCCTTCTCAAAAATAGTGACATCATAACCATCTAAAGCAAGATAGCCAGCTGCAGACAATCCAGATGGACCGCCACCTACAATAGCAATTGTTTTGCCATTGGGTTTTTTGGGCTCGAGAATATCCATCTTGAGAGAATCTTCAAAATCAGTAATATATCTTTGAATTCTTCCTATATCAATTGGTTTGTCAATACCACTTCTTGAACAACCTTTTTGACAATATCTTTCGGTTGGGCAAACTCTTGCGCAAATTGCACCCAACATATTGTTAATTCTGACTGTTTCTGCAGCGCCTTTGAAGTTCCTAAATCTGACGCTGCGAATAAATTTTGCTGGATCGGTGCCAACCGGGCAGCTCGCTGAGCACGGTGCATCATGGCAAAGCAAACATCTGCTTGCTTCTTCCATTACTAATTTTGGTGTTAGTGCCGGCTCATATTCTTTTAAATATTTTTCGGACATAAAAATCCTCCTTAAATTATAAATAGTTCAATATTTACCTATATTTTATCAAATTAAAACATTAATAGATACATATTATAGCAATCATCCTGTAAAAATTCTTAATCTTAGAATTTAACAATTTTTCAGCATTCTCATATACCTTGTGTATAATTAATTCATGGATTTTATACTAGAAAAAACTTATCCGAAATTATCAAAGTGTCTCACCACAAGGGATTTGCATAAGATTTTGATTGAACTTTTAGTTGAATTTGACCGTGTTTGTCGAAAAAACAATATTCCCTATGCCCTAGCATACGGCAGTGCCTTAGGTATCTATAACTATTCGGGCTTTATACCATGGGATGATGATGTCGATATAGCAGTTGATTATTTTGATTTCCCTAAATTAATTGATGCTTTAAATAGGGATTTAGATAAAGATAAATTTTATTTTCAGTGCTATGAAACAGATAACAAATATAACGTTCTAATTAACCAAATGAAGATAAGAAAAAAGGGGACATTTATTAAGGAAAAAAATAATATAAATTTGCCTAATAAATGTAAATCTGGTGATGGCATTTTTATCGATATTGTTACCTTTATGGGTGTACCAAAAAATAATAAAGAGCATTTGAGACTTTTGCAAAAATCAAAGAAAATAATGCCGTTTTACGTATTTTTTGATTCATATCTACATTTAAATTTAAAAAACACAAAACGAAAACTTAAGGAGTATGAACGAAAAATTGCCAGTAAATATTGTGATTCTAATTATGTCGGGCAATCTATAATTATTCCATTTCAAAATTGGGGAGAAAATAAAGTAATTTCATTTCCGAAAAATATTATTTATCCTTTCAAACAATATGATTTTGAAGGCCATAAATTTTATTCATTTAACAACTTAGAAGAATACCTAATCTTAAATTATGGAAAAGAATCTCTAAAGAAGAAAAATAATGATAAATATGTTGATCCTTATCCAGTTAAGAAACGCGTTCCAAAACATATAAAAAAGATAAAAATATAAACATAAAAAAAGCATCATCTTCAAGAGACGATGCTTATTTTTAAATTAAATTATTCAACCCAAGTAACAAGCACTACTGGAGCGTTGTCGCCTTTACGATTTTCTAATTTAAGTGTTCTAGTATATCCACCTTGACGATTTTTCATCATTGGTCCGATATCTTTAAAGAGTTTGTCAACTGCTTTAACGCCATCTAATTCTACATTTCTGACGAATTTATTAGCGTTACGCTTTGCATTCATAACATCTTCTTTTTTAGTTAATGTTACGAGTCTAGCTGCTTCTTTAGTAACATCCTTACTGACTGCTTCAGTGACTTTAACTGAGCCATGAAGAATTAAATCGGTAACGACATTACGAAGCATATTTTCATATTTGCTCTTAGTATAAGCAGATTTAAATCTTACACCTGTTTTACCATGAACGTTTTTACGACCTTGTGCTGGCATTGTTATTACCTCCTATTAATCAAAGTCTTTGAATGAAAGTCCGTGTCCAGCAAGCTTATCCTTAATTTCTTTTAAGGATTTCTTACCTAAGTTTTTGACTTTCATCATATCATCTTCAGAACGTTCTGCTAATTCACGAACAGTTTGAATTCCTGCGCGTTTTAAGCAGTTATATGAACGAACTGATAAATCGAGTTCTTCAATTGAGATGTTAACGAATGTATCGGTCTCAACTTGAACTACTTCTTTTTCAATGTTGATATCTTGGGCGATTTCACCAAGATCTAAGAATTTCTTGTAGTGTTCAATCAATAACATTGCAGCCATACTAACGGCGTCTTGTGGAAGAATACTTCCGTTTGTCCAAACTTCGAGAGTTAATTTATCAAATCTTGAATCGTGTCCGACACGGGCGTTATCAACAATATAATTAATTTTCTTAATTGGAGAATAATTGCTGTCTGTAGCAATAATTCCAACAGGAAGATTTGGATGGAGAACTTTGTTTTGTTCTCCTGTAACATATCCACGACCATTTCTTGCGAATAAAGTCATTTCAAGTTCGCCATCTTCTGTTAAATGAGCAATCTCTAAATCAGGATTAACTACTTCAACACCAGTTGGACAAACAATGTCTTTTGCAGTAACGGTTTTAGGACCTTTTACTTTAATTTCAAGTCTTCTAGTTTCATCATCATCATCAATTTTTAAGACTAAATCTTTTAAATTTAAGATGATGGATGCGACATCTTCTTCAATGCCTGGTAAGGCTGAGAATTCATGTTGAGCACCAGTAACTTGAATAGCGTAGATACTAGCACCTGGTAAAGCACTTAATAAGACTCTACGAAGAGAGTTACCAAGGGTTAAACCAAAGCCTCTTTCTAATGGATCAATAACGAATCTACCATAGTTTTCATTGGCATCAAAATCAGCTTGAGTGATTCCGAATCTTTCAAAAGGATTTGCGATTTTCATATCATTTCTCCTTTAATTAACCACGTGGACGTTTTGGTGGACGGCATCCGTTATGTGGAATTGGGGTAGTATCAACGATACTTAAGATTTGTAAACCCGCAACGCTTAATGAACGAATAGCTCCTTCTCTACCTGGACCTGGTCCTTTAACGTCGACATCGACTTGTCTAATGCCTTGATCATAGGCGGCTTTAGCAGCAGCTTCAGCAGCTTGTTGAGCGGCAAATGGTGTTGATTTCTTAGCGCCTTTAAAGCCTAAGACACCTGCACTACTCCAGCTGAGAGCGTTGCCTTCACTATCTGTAATTGTAACGATTGTGTTATTGAAAGTGCTGTGAATATGTGCGACACCTTTAGTAAATGTGCGCTTGACTTTCTTTTTACGTGTACTTGCCATATCAATTCACTCCTTTCATTAACCTTGTGGAGCCATCTTCTTATTAGCGATGGTCTTACGTGGTCCTTTACGTGTACGAGCATTAGTTTTGGTTCTTTGTCCACGGACAGGTAAACCTTTCTTATGTCTTGTGCCACGATAGCAACCAATTTCGGTTAATCTTTTAATGTTTAAGGCGACTTCTCTTCTTAAATCACCTTCAACTTTAATCTTGCTAAGTTCATTACGAACAGCGTTCATTTCGTCATCAGTTAAATCTTTAACTCTTTTGCCGAATTCAACTTTAGCTTTCTTACAAATTTTTGTAGCAGTTGTTCTTCCAATACCGTAAATATAAGTAAGGGAAATGCCAACTGGCTTATCATTTGGAATATCAACACCAACAATACGTGCCATATTCTAATTCCTCCTTATTAACCTTGTCTCTGCTTATGCTTTGGGTTTTCACAAATGACCATAACTTTGCCATTTCTTTTGATAACCTTGCATTTTGGGCAGATAGGTTTGACTGAAGGTCTGACTTTCATATTTTCTTTCCTCCTAATAAATAGTTTTGTCTTAGGACTATTTGAACCTAAATGTTATGCGGCCCCGTGTTAAATCATAAGGCGAGATCTCGACGGTAACTTTATCACCTGGGAGAATGCGAATGTAATTCATTCGGATTTTTCCAGAAACGGTTGCCAATATTACCATGTCGTTTTCAAGCTTTACTCTAAACATTGCGTTAGGTAAAGTTTCTACAACCACCGCCTGAACTTCGATGACGTCTGCTTTAGACATATAAATTACTTCTCCTTTAATTTAGTAAGGATTTCATAGCCTGTTTCGGTCACTACAACAGTATTTTCATAATGGCTTGATAATTTGCCATCTTTCATTTTTACTGTCCACTCATCGTTTAATACACGAGTGAATGGTTTTCCTTCAGCGACCATTGGTTCTATTGCAAGACACATTCCAACTTGAAGTATAGGTCCAGTTCCAGCTTTTCCAACATTAGGAATGCTTGGATCTTCGTGCAAGTGTTGTCCAATCCCGTGCCCTGTATAGTCTCTAGGTAATGAATATCCGTGACTTTCGTTATATTCTTGAATCGCGTGAGATATATCGCCTAAGTGCGCTCCTGGATGAATTTGTTTACATCCTTCATAAAAGCTTTCTTCTGTTACTTTCATGAGTCTAGAAGCTTTCTCTGTCACTTGTCCAACTGGATAAGTGCGGCAAGCATCTCCACAATAACCTTGGTACGTCGCCCCGACATCTAGGGAAACAATATCTCCATCTTTTAAAACAATCTTATTAGATGGGATACCATGAATTAATGTATCATTTACCGAAATACATATTGAGCCAGGAAATCCACCATAACCTTTAAAGGTTGGGATACAGCCATGGCTTCTGATGACTTCTTCAGCTTTTTGATCGATCTCAAGAGTAGTTACACCACTTTTGAGCATCTTTCTACATTCTTCGAAGACTAGGGCAACAACGTTGCCAGCTTCTTTCATTAATTCAATTTCCCTTGATGACTTGACAATAATCATAAATTAACTTTTCAAAAATAATTTAACTTCATCGAATAAACTTTCTTTTCCTTGTAAGGAATTGAAAGATTTTAGTAAACCAAGATTAGAATAATAATCTAATAATGGTTTTGTCTTGAGGTTATAATCCCCAAGTCGAACTTTTAAGGATTCTTCGTTATCGTCTTTGCGTTGAATGAGTTCTCCTCCACATAAATCGCATTTGCCTTCAATTTTAGGTTTAGCACTATCAATGTGATAAGGAGCACCACAAACTTTGCAAACACGACGTCCAGAGATTCGTCTTACAAGTTCGTTATTGTCGCAGCTGAGATTAATAACAACCTCAATTGGACGTTGGATTTCTTTAGATAATTCTTGTAACGCTTCCGCTTGAGGAATGGTACGTGGGAATCCATCTAATAAGAATCCATTTTCACAGTCTTTGTTCGATAGCCTTTCTTTCACTAATCCAATCGTGACTTCATCAGGGACTAAGTGTCCTTCGTCGATATAAGACTGCGCAAGTTTTCCTAATTCTGTGCCTGCTTTAATAGCATCACGGAACATATCTCCGGTAGAAATATGAGCTAGGTTAAACTCGCTTTTTAATTGCTTAGCCAATGTGCCTTTGCCAGCACCTGGTGGACCCATGAGAATAATATTTAATTTCATGAACTATTGCCCACCAGCAGCAACAACTTGTTCGAAGCTCTTACCCGCAAGTAAGCCATCGATTTGATTGTTGAGTTCTAAGCAGACACCGACAACGATGATTAATCCTGTTCCACCAAGAGCCAAACTTGTGTTGTCTCCAAACACTCCAGAAAGTGTAAGAATTGATGGTAAGGAAGCAATGAATGCTAGAGCGAGAGCTCCAATCACTGTGACACGGTTTAATACTTTCCTTATGTAACGCTCTGTTTCATTTCCTGGTCGAATACCTGGAATGTAAGAGCCATTTTTCTGGAAATTCTCCGCGATTTGCTGAGGATTAATCTGCAAGTTCGAATAGAAGAAGGTGAATGCAATGGTGAGAACAATATAGATTATTAATCCCCAAGGCATCGACCAACCACCCATGTCGTACATTGCCGATGTGTTAAAGATATTTAGCCATTCAGCATTGGTTGAAGCACCATCGATGAATGCAGCGATGACACTTGGCGCCATCAAGATTGAGCTAGCGAAGATGACAGGAATGACACCAGCGCTGTTGATCTTGATTGGTAAGAAGCTGGCTCTGGACATGGATTGAGTTTGTCCGCCACCTTTACCACTATGTTGAACAGGAATCTTTCTTTGTGATAATTCAATGAATGTAACAAACGCGACGATAAGTAAGAAACATAAGATATATAAGAGGAATTGGAAGACTCCTTTAATAATCTGTGCATCTTGTCCTGTCTGAGCGTTCACGACAATCCATTTTGTGAATGCGGTTGAGATTTGATTTGGTAAGCTGCAGACGATACCAGCAAAGATAATCATAGAAATACCGTTGCCGATACCTTTAACAGATATTTGGTCACCTAACCACATTACTAACATACTACCCGCCATCATGACGATAATGACATATAGATAAGTTAGCCATTGGACTTGGCCAGTCTCGAATATAATCAAGTCGGGCTGACTTTCCATTGTTTTAATAATTCCATATGCCTGAACTGCACCTAACAACAACGTTAGATATCGAGTAGCCATTTCCATTTTCTTTCTTCCGTATTCACCTTGGCGACGTAGATCGCTTAAGGCTGGCAATACATCAGTGGCCAATAATTGAACAATAATTTGCGCAGTGATGTATGGAGAAACACCTAATGCAAAGATGGAGAATGTTTGTAAGGTTCCACCACCTAATAAGTTCATCAAACTTAATGCATTGTTTCCTGATAAATATTCTTTGATATTATCTCCGAGTTTAACTCCAGGAACGGTAATTTGGCTTCCAATACGGAAAATAAAGAGGATCAAGATTGTGAACAAAATTCTGTTCATAATCTCCTTATTTTTCAAAATCGAAGCAACTTTTTTCATATTAGATTACCTCAACTTTGCCACCGACAGCTTCAATGGCCTTTTTTGCGGAACTGGAGAAGGCATTAGCTTGAACGGTTAAACTTTTTTCGAGTTTACCATTTCCTAAAACCTTTAATCCATCATATTCCTTGGTTAAAATACCATTTTCTTTAAGCAATGCCGGAGTGACAACTGTTCCAGCTTCAAAGTTATTTAAGCTAGAAACATTGACGGTTGCATATTTTGTGTGGTTGACATTTTTAAATCCACGTTTTGGTAAACGGCGGAATAATGGTAGTTGTCCACCTTCGAAACCTAAAGCGACTCCTCCACCACTACGTGAATTTTGTCCTTTATGTCCGCTACCACATGTTTTGCCATTTCCAGATCCAAGGCCACGACCGACACGGTAATGATCTCTTCTTGAACCTTCTGTAGCTTTTAGGTTATGCAATTTCATATTTGTGCACCTCCTTAGTTTTCAAATAAATTTTATAGATTAGTTAATTAATCTTTGTTACGTAAAGCTTTCATGCCTTTGTAACTCTTGAGATTTTCTAAGCCTTGGTTTGTGGCTCTAATAATGTTAATTGGAGCACGTGAACCATAAACTTTAGAGCAGACGTTTTTAACACCTGCTAATTCAAGAATAGCACGAACTGGTCCACCAGCAATAATTCCAGTACCTTCTGGGGCTGGTTTTAATAAAACTTTACATGCACCATATTTTCCATAAATTTCATGGGAAATTGTGCCACTTTTTGTAAGGTGAATATTATAAAGTTTCTTTCTGGCGGATTCTGAGGCCTTTTTAATTGCGTCAGGAACTTCAGCGGCTTTGCTTAAAGCAAATCCGTATTTTCCTTCTTTATCACCGACAACAACAAGGGCGGTGAATTTCATTCTACGGCCACCTTTAACAGTTTTACTAACTCTGTTAATATAGACAACTCTTTCTTCAAAAGCGTCTTTAACTTCTCTTCTGTCATCATGGCGTTTGTCACCGTGTGGGCGACGATCACCGTGTGGGCGACGAGGTGCGTTAGCGTTTTCTTCTTTTGGAGCTTCCTCAGTTTTAGGAGCTTCTGTAGCTTCAGTTGCTGCTACTTCTTTCTTTTCTTCTTCTAACATTAGATGTTCCTCCATTAGAATTTTAAGCCAGCTTCACGAGCGGCTTCCGCTAAAGCTTTAACACGTCCATGATAGATGTATCCACTTCTATCAAAGACAACAGCTTTAATTTTCTTTGCTTTGGCTTTTTCAGCGATATCTTTGCCAACTAATTTGCTGGCTTCGATATTGCCACCATTTTCAAGTTTTAAGCTCATGCTGCTTGAACAGACTAAGGTCATGCCTTTATCATCATCAATGATTTGAGCTTCAATATTCTTGTTTGAACGATAGACACAAAGTCTTGGGGTTTTAGCTGTACCAGAAATTTTATTTCTAACACGAGCGTGTCTTCTAAGTCTTGAGACATTTTTACTTTCTTTTGAAACCATATCTTGTACCTACCTTTCTTATTTCTTAGCAGTTCCGCCAGCAGCAGCACGTTTACCTTCTTTAGTAGCAACATATTCGTGAACATAACGAATACCTTTTCCTAAATATGGTTCTGGTCTTCTGACTTCTCTAATACGTGCAGCAGTTTGACCAACAGCTTGCTTATCAATACCTTCAACGTGGATAGTTGTTAAGTCTTGAACTGAAATTTTAACGCCTTCATTTGGTTTGATGGTAACAGTATGACTATAACCAGCCCATAAGACAACATCGTTGCCTTGCATTTGAGCTTTAAATCCGATACCTCTCATTTCTAATGATTTTTTATAACCAGCAGAAACTCCAACAATAGCGTTATTTAAATTAGCACGGGTTGTGCCATGGTTTTGTTTTGTTTGTTTTTCTTCATCTCTTCTAGTGCAGATGATTGTGTTTTCTTCCATTTTTAAGGAAACACCATCATTTAAGGTGACATTTAATGTACCTTTTGGGCCAGTAACAGTTGCAACGTTTCCGTTAACTGTAACAGTAACTCCGGCTGGAAGAACGATATGTTTATTACCAATACGTGACATAACTTTCCTCCTATTACCAGATGTAAGCGATGACTTCGCCACCGATACCTAATGTACGGGCTTTTGCATCAGTCATAACACCTTGAGATGTAGAAATAATTGCAATACCTAAGCCTTTTAAAACTCTTGGAAGTTTTTCACATCCAACGTTAACACGAAGGCCTGGTTTTGAAATTTTCTTTAAATCAGAAATGACTCTTGTACCATCGCTAGCGTATTTTAAAGAAATAGTTAATTCTTTTTTAACGTTACCTTTGATTTTGTAGTCAACAATGAATCCTTCTTCTTTTAAGATTCTTGCGATTTCTGCTTTCATCTTGCTAGAAGGCATTTTAACTGTATCATATTTTAATGCATTAGCATTTCTAATGCGGGTAAGCATATCCGCGATTGGATCTGACATCATAATCAATACTTCCTCCTATTACCAAGATGATTTCTTTAAGCCTGGAATTTCACCTTTGTAAGCGAGCTCACGAAGGCAAATACGGCATAAATGGAATTTTGAATAGACAGCGTGAGGACGTCCACAACGTTCACAACGTGTATATTCACGAACTTTATATTTTTTAGGTCTCGCACAGCGGACTTTAGCACTTGTTTTTGCCATAAATATTTGTAGACTCCTTTCGATTATCTATGGAATGGCATTCCCATTAATTCTAACAATGTGAATGCTTCTTCATCTGTTTTTGCGGTGGTAACGATAACGATATCCATACCACGAACTTTACCGACCTTATCGTAGTCAATTTCTGGGAAAATTAATTGTTCTTTAATTCCTAATGTGTAGTTGCCACGACCATCGAAGGCGTTTTTGCTAACTCCACGGAAGTCGCGAACTCTAGGAAGCGCGATGCTCACTAATTTATCGTAGAAATCCCACATTCTAATACCACGTAATGTAACTTTGCAACCAATGGCTTGTCCTTCTCTTAATTTGAAGGAAGCAACTGATTTCTTTGCTCTTGTGGTAACAGGTTTTTGACCGGTAATTTGAGTTAATTCTTCCACTGCTTCATCTAAGCGTTTGCTATCAACTGTGGCATCACCGACACCGATGTTGATGACAATCTTATCGAGATGTGGAATTTCCATAACTGAAGAATATTTATATTTTTCTAATAAAGCTTTTTTAACATCGTTTTCATAATGATCTCTCATTCTTGAATCGATTTTAGCTTTGGCTACGCCTTTTTTGGCTTTTGGAGCGCTGACTTTTGTCTCAGTAGCTTTGCTAGTTGCAGGCTTTGCAGCTGCTTTTTTAGCAGTTGAGGTTTTAGCGCTTGTAACTTTTTTTGCTTCTGCCATATCAATATTCCTCCTTATAGAGTCGTGCCACTCTTACGAGCCACACGAACTTTTTTGCCCTTAACTTCAGTATGTCCAACACGAGTTGGTTTCTTAGTTTTTGGATCAACGAGCATAACATTGCTGGCGTTGATTGGGGCGTATATTTCAACAATAGATCCTTCTGGAGTTTGTTGAGTTGGTTTTTTGTGTTTTTTACGGAGGTTGACGCCTTCAACAACAACACGGTTTGTTTTTGGATCAACTTTTTGAATTGTTCCAGTTTTTCCTTTGTCATTTCCTGCGATAACGATGACTTTATCACCTTTAACTAATTTCATGATTTAGTCCTCCTTATAACACTTCAGGAGCTAAGGAAACAATTTTCATGAATTCCTCAATTCCTGTTTCACGTAATTCACGGGCCACTGGTCCGAACACACGTGTGCCCACAGGCGTATTATCATCATTAATAATAACGACTGCGTTATCATCGAAACTAATGGTTGAGCCATCAGCTCTTAATGTTGGCTTTTTACATCTAACGATGACGCATCTAACTACATCACCTTTTTTAACCTTACCATTTGGAATAGCATCTTTAACTGACGCTAAGATGATATCTCCAATATAGGAAGATTTTCTTTTACTACCACCGAAAAGGGTGAAAGCACGTACAGAACGAGCACCTGAGTTATCAGCAACTACAAGGTTTGTTTCCTTTTGTATCATACTTATTCTTCCTCCTTTTTCTTCGCAGCAGTCTTTTTGGTTGTCTCTTTCTTTGCTGCAGGTTTCTTAGCAGGAGTTTTTTTCTCTTTTGGGGTTTCTACTTTTTCTTCTGCTTTGACTTCTGAAACAACTTCTTCTGTTTTTACTTCTTCAGTAACTGTAGTTTCTTCAGCTTTAGGAGCTTCTGCTTCAACATTGAGAATTTCTTCTTTTAATTCTGCTTCAGCTTCTTTGACTGACATTTCAGCTTTCTTATCGATGCTGACAAGTCTGAATCTCTTTGTGGCACTTAATTTACGTGTTTCCATAATGGTCACGAGATCGCCAATTTGAGCTTCATTGTTTTCATCGTGCGCGTAATATTTATTTCTATATTTAACGCGTTTTCCATATTTAGCATGTTTTTTGTGAGTTTCAACAAGGACAGCAATTGTCTTATCGTTTTTATTGCTAACAACGACACCTTGAATTGAACGTCTTAAATTTCTTTCCATCGTCAACTACCTCCTTATTTGGTTTCACTTAATTCTCTTTCTCTGAGAACTAAGTTCACACGAGCGATGTCTTTTCTAACTACGATGACATCTTCTCCTCTTTCGAGACTTCCGACCGCTTTTTTGCGTCTTAACTCAAAGAGTTGTTCTTTTAACGAGTAGAGCTTTTCTTTAAGTTCACTCGTTGATAAATCACGGATTTCACTAATTTTCATAGCTCTTACTCTCCTTTCTTAACAACTTTACATTTGATTGGAAGTTTATAAGCCGCTAAACGAAGCGCTTCTTGAGCAGCTTGAGCGTTAACGCCTCCGATTTCAAACATAACGCGTCCTTTTTGAACAACTGCCACCCAGTCTTCTGGACTTCCTTTTCCGGAACCCATACGAACTTCGGCAGGTTTTTTAGTTTTTGCTAATTGTGGGAAGATTCTAATCCAAATTTGTCCCCCACGGTTTGTGTATCTTGCTAAGACAATACGAGCAGCCTCGATTTGACGAGTGGTAACCCACGCACCTTCTAAGGCTTGTAAGCCGAATTCACCGAAGCTAACTTCTGTACCACCTTTAGCATGTCCTTCATATCTTAAGATGTGTGGACGACGATACTTTGTACGTTTTGGTTGTAACATTGCTTACTCTCCCTTCTTGGCGTCTTTTTTGGAAAGTTCAGGGCGGATTTCACCACGGCAGATCCAAACTTTAACGCCTAAACGGCCATATTGAGTAGCAGCTTCTGCGCAGGCATAATCGATATCGCTGCGTAATGTATGAAGAGGAATAATACCTTCTTTATAACCTTCGCTACGTGCGATATCAGCACCGCCTAAACGTCCAGAGACGATTGTACGGCATCCTTTAGCGCCAGCTTTTCTTACTTTTTGAATAGCTCTTTTTTGAGCAGTTCTGAATGATGCTCTTTCTTCTAATTGCTTTGCAATGCTTTGAGCAACAAGAGTAGCGTCTAAATCTGGTTGTTTAACTTCAATAGCATCAACTCTGATTGTTGAACCTTTGCAAAGTTTTTCTAAATCTTCTTTTAATTTAAGTATATTTTTGCCGTCTTGTCCGATGACAACACCTGGACGAGCAACAAATACTTTAATAACTAGTGAATTACCTTTGTCGAGGGTTCTTCTTTCGATTTCGACATGTGATAATCCTGCATCTTTAACAGCAGATGCTAAAAATTTACGAATTTTGATGTCTTCATTTAAGTAGACAGGGTATTTTTGATCATCAGCATACCAACGAGAATTCCAATCTTTATTGACACCAACTCTCATACCTACTGGATTAACTTTTTGTCCCATGTGTCTGTCTCCTTATCTCATCTTAACCACACATGTAATGTGGCAACTTCTTTTGACTAAACCAGAAGCTGAACCCTTAGCTCTTGGTAAGTATCTCTTCATTTTAATGCCATCGTTAGCATAAATTTCAGAGATGAATAAACTTGATTCGTCCATTCCGAAGTTATTGGTTGCATTAGCAACAGCAGATTTAATGACTTTAATTACTGGTGTAGAAGCTGCACGGTTGACATTGTATAAAATGCCAAGAGCGACTTTTACATCTTTACCACGAACTAAGTCTAAGACTAATCTAGCTTTACGAGGAGTTACTCTGACGTTAGTAGCAGTAGCTCTAGCTTCAGTTGGCATTGGCTTTTTAGCTTCAGCTTTTGTAACTTCTTCTTTTTTGTTTGCCTTTTTGGCTTTAGGAGCTTTCTCTGCAACAGCTTTATTTTCTTCTGCTTTTGCAGGTTTGGCGGTTTTTTCTACTGGCTTTTTAGCTTCAGTT
Organism: Bacilli bacterium; assembly: GCA_024408095.1. Taxonomy (GTDB): domain Bacteria; phylum Bacillota_I; class Bacilli_A; order RFN20; family CAG-826; genus JAKSVI01. The sequence continues at coordinate 15,628 of JAKSVI010000012.1, read as the reverse complement.
TTCTTATTTTCTGCCATTTTCATACCTCCTACTTATTAGCGGCTGCAGCAGCTTTATCTTCAGCTGTGTGGCCTGTATGTCCGGTAAATTTACGTGTTGGCGCGAATTCACCTAATTTGTGTCCGACCATATCGTCTGTCACATAAACAGAGATGTGTTCTCTACCGTTATAAACAGCAAAGGTTAAACCAACGAATGATGGATAGATTGTTGAACGACGTGACCAGGTTTTAATAATTTCTTTTTTGCCTGATTGAACAACTGCATCAACTTTTTTCTTGAGTGATTCATCGATGAATGCACCTTTTTTCAAACTTCTTGCCATTTTGGTTTCCTCCTTTACTTATCATTACGTCTACGGATAATTAATTTTCCAGACGCTTTCTTTTTGTTTCTGGTCTTAACGCCCATTGCACGTTTGCCCCAAGGAGTTCTTGGTGCATCACGTCCGACTGGACATTTACCTTCACCACCACCATGTGGGTGATCATTTGGGTTCATAACTGATCCACGAATGGTTGGTCTTGTACCTTTCCATCTCGTTTTACCAGCTTTACCTAGGTTAATTAAGTTCCAATCTTCATTTCCAACAAATCCGATAGTTGCGCGGCATTCGCCAAGAACTTTTCTCATTTCGCCGGAAGCGAGACGGAGCATAACATATTTTCCTTCACTACCTAACACTTGAGCAGCAGCTCCAGCAGCACGGCACATTTGTCCGCCTTTTCCAGGAACTAACTCAACGTTATGAATGAATGTACCTTCAGGAATATTCTTTAAGCATAATGCGTTACCGGTAATAATATCAGCGGTAACTCCTGAAATAACTTTATCCCCGACTTTAATATCTTTTGGTGCAAGAATGTATCTCTTTTCACCATCTGCGTAACAAACTAAGCAAATATTAGCGTTACGGTTTGGATCATACTCAACAGTTTTTACAACAGCAGGGATATTGTCCTTATTACGTTTGAAGTCAATCACACGATATTTACGTTTGTGACCTCCACCAATGTGACGGCAGGTAATAACGCCTTGGTTATTTCTACCACCAGTCTTGGATAAAGAGACTAATAAACTTTTTTCAGGAGTGCTTGTTGTAATTTCTTCGAATGTCGAGTTGGTCATGTTTCGTCTACTTTTTGTCGTAGGCTTGTAAGTTCTAATTGACATTACTTTGTCCTCCTATAGTTTGGAATAGTGAACTATCTATTCCTTGAATAGGTCAATTGCTTCACCATCAGCGACGGTAACAACTGCCTTTTTAAACCCTTGAATATATCCTTTATAACGGGTACCGCGGGTTGTAGCTTTTGCACGTACATTAGCAATTTGAACTTTTTCAACTTTGACTTGGAAAATTCTTTCGAATGCAAATTTGACTTCAGCTTTATTTGCGTTTGGTGCAACTTTAACTGTGACTTTATTGCTGTTTTGCATTAAGGCCATCGCTTTTTCAGTGATGATTGGCTTAATGATAACTGCATAGTCTTTTTCAGTTGGTTTTGGGAAGCCATTTTTCTTAACAGCTTCAACTTTTTCTACTTTTTTGGCTGCCATATTACTTCAATGCCTCCTCAACATCTTTTACAGCGGCTTTGCTCATAACGACTCTATCAACATTCAATAAGTCGACAACTGAGACATTATCAGTGGAAACCACTTTAACCCAATTTAAGTTTCTAGCGGAGGCGAATATGTCTTCGCTAATTTCAGGAACGACCACTAAGACTTTTCCATCAACTTTTAAGGCTTCGAGAACCTTAACGAATTCTGATGTTTTCTTGCTGGTCATTTTTAATTCATCAACTACTACTAAGTTCTTAACATTTTCAGTTAATGCACTACGTAATGCTAATTTATGAGCTTTTTTGTTTTGGGAAAGTTTGTAACTTTGTGTGCCGACAGGTCCGAAGACTGTTCCACCACCAACCCAGATTGGGCTGCGGCTGCTACCAGCACGTGCTCTGCCTGTTCCCTTTTGACGCCATGGTTTTTTACCACCGCCTCTAACTTCGTGTCTAACTTTAGTTTTAGCGGTTGCTTGGCGTGAATTGCTTTGTTCAACTTGGACGGCATCGAACATTACTTGTTGGTTTGGTTCAACACCGAACACTTCACCACTAAGTGAGAGTTTGCCGACTTCTTCACCAGCCATGTTTTTAACACTGACTGAGATCGTTTTCTTTTCTGCCATACTCTTGTTCTCCTTTCGCCCTATTCAGCCTTTGCTTCTTCTGCAGCAGGTGCTACTTCTTCAGCTTTGGATTCTTCTTTTGGAGCTTCAACAACTGGTTCAGCTTCTGCAGGAGCGTCTGCTTCTGCAGGAGTTTCAGCGACTGGAGCAGCTTCAACTGGAATTTCAACTACTGGAGTTTCAACAGGTTTCACTTCTTCAACAACTTCTGGAGCTGGTTCTTCTTTAGCTACAGTGCGTTCGAGTAATTCCTTAACTGCAGGTTTATTCTTAACGGTTTTAATACCGCTACGAATTGTTACGATTGATTTTTTAGCACCTGGTAATCCACCTTTAATTAAGATGTAACCTTTTTCAGCATCAACAGCGACAACTAATAGATTTAATAATGTAGCTGATTGATTGCCTGAATGCCCAGACATGTGCTTGCCTGGCATAACGCCGTGATTATAACGACCATTATTGGCAAAGGAACCTTGTCCTCTATGATATCCTGAACCATGTCCTTTTGGTCCGATTGTCATATGCCATCTTTTAATTGTTCCGGTATAACCATGACCTTTGCTTGTTCCAATTACGTCAACAACATCACCAGCTTGGAATAAATCTGCTTTGATGAGATCACCTAATTGGTAGTTAGCCATTTCATCACCGCGAAGTTCAGCACTCACATAATGTGGGCAAGTATTAGCTTTCTTAGCGATACCTTTTTCAGCCTTATTTGCGCGATTCTCTTTCTTGTCTTCATATCCAACTTGGACAGCAACGTAACCATCTTTTTCAATGGTTTTGACTTGCGTGACAACGTTTGGTAAGACTTCAACTACGGTAACTGGATACATTGTTCCATCTTTTGCAAAGACAGAAGTCATGCCCATTTTACGACCTAAAATTGCTTTCATTTCGTCTTACCTCCTTATAATTTGATTTCGATATCTACTCCTGATGGAAGATCGAGGTTCTTAAGAGCATCGATGGTTTCCTTCTTTGGATTTGTAATATCGATAATACGTTTGTGTGTTCTGATTTCGAATTGTTCACGAGAATCCTTATATTTGTGAACAGCTCTTAAAATCGTGAATACTTGTTTTTCCGTTGGTAGCGGAATGGGACCCACAACAGTAGCCCCAGATTTTTTCGCCACTTGAACAATGCGTTCAGCACTTAAATCAAGATTGACATGATCGTAAGCTTTAAGGCGAACCCTAATCTTGGTTGCTTTTGCCATGAAATTTTTTCCTCCTTTATCACTTCAGGCTTGACCTTTCTCACTCAGAACGAATTCCCGGAAACACACCTTCATGACAACGCCTGTGGGTGTGTCCGCAACCTCGCACGTCAGCGTGAGCAGTCATCGTTAAAATACTACTCTTATACGTGTATGTGTGTCAATATAATAAATATAAAAAAATTTTTATTACGTGTAGGAGACATCTAAAATTTGTTTGAGAAAAGTAGGGAAAATCGTTGTCAAAAACCCTTCCAAACCCCATTATTTTTTAAAATTTTGAGACATTTTTAAATAAGAATTAATGCTATCAAAAACTAAATGATTTATAATACAAACATGGAACTTTTTGAAAACACTACAGGAAAAAAAGCTTGCTACAAAACTGATGTTCGTGTTTATAAAACCATTAAAAATATTGTTTTTAAATTCCGTGCAAACACATCAAAATTTAACTCATATTCAAACAAATATAACGATAAATTATACCTTGGTGATGTATGCGAAATTTTCATCAAATATGGCAAAGAAAATCATTATTATGAAATTGAAGTAGCTCCTAATGGAGCCACATTTCTTTCTGACATTACCAATATAAATAACAAATTCTCAGGCGAATTAATTGATCCTTGCTTTATTAAAACGAGCAGCAAATGCAAAAAAGATTGTTATAAAGTTAAGATTGTTATTCCAAAGAAATTTATTAAAACTAAAAAAATAGAGTTTAATGCATTCAGAATAGATACTGATGGCACAACTCCCGAAAAACATTTATTTGCTCTACATCCAACTTTGTGTGGAACATTTCACAAAATAGAATTCATTAAATAGACTTTTTGTTTAACTTTTCTATGTATTTTTTGTAAGAATAAACGCAACCGCAATATTCTTGAAAATACATTTTTTCTTTTTCAATAATTAAAAGGGATTTTTCGTACCCATTATTTTTCTTAAAATCAGCATCTAACCATTTAATAGGTGAATATTTTTTCTCTAGCTCTTCACCAATAGTGTTGATGTCTTTAGCATTTTTATATCTCGAGATAGTCATAACTGTTCCAAAATAATCAAACCCATTATCTTTAGCGTATTTGAATCCTGTTTCTAATCGTTTTCTGAAACAAATACGACATCTCTCATGACCCTCTTTATCGTCCGCATAACTTTCTAAATCTTTATTGTACTTTTCATTATCATATGGCTCTTTAATAATGCATATTTTATCGTCAACTTTTTTAACATATTTTTTTAACTCATTTAATCTTCGATCGTGTTCACTTGCCGGATAAATATTTGAGTTATTAAATATTATAGTTATCTCAAAAAAATCTTTTAAAATTTCAAAGGGAATTGTAAAGCAAGGGCCGCAGCATGCATGCAATAATAATTTCGGTTTTTTATTATCGTTTTTAAGTAAATTAAGCGTATTTTGCAGCGTTTTTTGATAATTTTTATTATTTTCCATAAATAAACATTGCATCTCCAAAAGAGAAAAAACGATACTTATTTTCTACTGCATATTTATAAACTTCAAGAGTAAATTCTCTACCCATAAATGCAGAAACCAACATAATTAAAGTTGACTTAGGTAAGTGGAAATTTGTAATGACACAATCAACAGCTTTAAACTCATATCCAGGTGTTATGAAAATATTAGTAGATTTTCTTATTGGCAAGAATTTATTGAACTCAGAATAATTAGCTTCTAATGTTCGAATGGATGTTGTTCCAACAGCAATAATTCTTCTTCCTTCATTTTTTGCTTGATTTAAGCGATTTGCAGCTTCTTCAGTGATTTCATAGACTTCGCTATGCATAACATGGTCTTTTGTATCTTGAACTTTAATAGGCCTAAATGTGCCTAGCCCAATATGAAGTGTAATATCTACTATCTCAACGCCTTTGTTTTTAATCTTTTCAAATAATTCATCCGTAAAGTGGAATCCAGCAGTCGGTGCGGCTGCACTACCATCATATTTTGCGTAAACCGTTTGATATCTATCGTTTGTGCAAAGTTGCTTTTTAATATATGGAGGTAAGGGCATTTTACCCAATGAATCTAATACTTCCATGAAGATACCTTTATATATAAATTTAATATCTCTCAAACCTTCATCTTTTTCCTTTATGACTTCACCGATAAGTATTCCGTTTCCATAATTAATACGAGCACCAACTTTTAGTGATTTAGCGGGTTTGCACAAGCACTCCCAAACGTCACCTTCAAGTTGTTTTAAAAGCAATGTTTCACAATTCGCTCCAGTGATTTCTTTTACTCCAATAAGTCTTGCAGGTATTACTTTTGTATTGTTTCTAACAAGTACATCTCCAGGTTTTAAATAATCTAAAATCTCATAAAATATGTGGTTTTTGTAAGTCTTTTCTGATTTATTTATAACCAAAAGTTTTGAGTGATCTCTTTCGGGAGAAGGCTTTTGAGCAATCTGTTCTTCAGGTAAATAAAAATCAAATAAATTAATATCCATTTAAAAATTTAAAAACCTCTTTCGTCTCCAAAGGCCGTTAGTACAACCTTAATATAATCACCAAATCTATCTTCTTGAATTGCTTTTCTAGCTCCTTCCATAATATGGATTAAAAAACGAATGTTATGGATAGTTAAAAGGCGTTTCCCAAAAGTCTCATCACAAATATATAAATGTCTCAAATAAGCCTTAGTGTAATTTTTACAACAATAGCAATCACAATTAGGATCTAACGGACTAAAATCTTCTTTATATTTCGCATCACGAATATTCACTCTACCAGTAGAAGTTATTAAAGCGCCATGCCTTGCTAATCTTGTTGGTAAAACACAATCGAACATATCAATACCTTTGGATATACCAATTAGCAAGTAATCTAATGAACCAACGCCCATAAGATAACGAGGTTTATTCTCAGGTAAATATTTGACTGCATAATCAATCATTCTAAAGCAAACTTCTTTTGGCTCGCCAATTGATGTTCCACCAATTGAGTATCCTGGAAAATTCATTTCTGCAAGTTTTTTAGCGCATTCTTCACGTAAATCTTGATAATCTCCGCCTTGAACTATGCCGAATAAGGCTTGATCTTTTCTTTTGTGAGCATCCTTACCGCGTTGGGCCCACCTTAATGTTCTTTCCATAGATTTTTTTGCATATTCATAATCGGCTGGATATGGAATGCATTCATCAAAAGACATAATAATATCTGCACCCAATTTTTCTTCAATATCAATTGCAATTTCGGGTGAAAAAAATAATTTATCGCCATTTAAATGATTTTTAAATTCAACGCCATCTTCAGTTATCTTTCTTTTTTCTGCTAATGAAAAGACTTGAAATCCACCGGAATCAGTCAAGATAGGACCATCCCAATTCATAAATTTATGAAGCCCGCCAGCTTTTTTAACTAAATCAGCTCCAGGTCTTATAGAGAGGTGATAAGTATTCGCCAATATCACTCCTGCGCCCATAGAATGGAGTTCCTCGGGTGAAAGTGTTTTTACAGTTGCTAATGTTCCAACAGGCATAAACATAGGAACCTCAACATCACCATGAGGCGTATGAAGAATTCCATATCTAGCACCTGTTTGTTTATCGATGTGCTTAATTTCTAAATAAAAATTTTCCATAAGATAATTTTAATTTATTACCACTTAAAATCAAGATTTCTATTGGCTCTAATGATTGAATAAAATCGCGATTTTTTCTTAAAAATTAAACAAAATACATATCCAACAATTAATACTACTGCCTCTCCAATAGCAACTAATCCAACAGAAATCCAAAAAGGTTCTTTAAGAATCCAATTTAATTCAAATCCAACTACAAAACTGTTCACAACAATGGGAATTAAGATTGCTAAGCCTAATTGTTTCATAAATGAAATTGCCAAACCACTTAACAAGGTCGCAATTGCACCAAATAATGCATCGATAGGACCAATAGCAGAGAATAAATTAGCAATAATACAACCAATGGTTAAGCCAAGAATATTGTCGCGTCTAAAAAAACATAATAAGATCAATAATTCTGATACTCTAAATTGTATGCCTAAAAATGATATCGGGTAGGTTATTAAAGTAAGTGCAACATATAAAGCTGCAATTACTCCATTATATGCAATATCTTCTGCTCTTAATTTCAAAGTTTATACCTACTTATAAATTTAAAAATATCGTAAATTTATTATTTAAAATACGATGCGATAATAGGAGAAATATCTAGTTGCTCAACATCTTTAGATAAACGTTTTTCAATTGAATTAGTAACAATAATTTTTTTAATATTTGCAGCAATTAATTTTTTAGTGCAATTCTGTGAAAATACACTGTGTGTTGCCATAACAATAATAGATTTGGACCCGCATTTTTGAAGGAGATTTGCTGCAGAAATTAAAGTTCCACCAGTATCAATCATATCATCTAATATTAGGCAATGTTTTCCTTTAACAAGTGCTTCATCAATAGAAAAATGTTCAGCTTTATTAGGGGCTGGTCTATGTTTATTTAATATAACTTTTGATGTATGTGGAAGGAGTTTAGTTAAATTATCAACGCGTTTATTACTACCATGATCTGGAGATACAATTGTGACATTGCTTAAATCGATATGTTTAGATTCATAATATTTCTTTGCACTCATAGCAAATAAAGTAACAGCAGACAAATTAATTAACGGCATTCTAAAAAAGTTTTCTATGTCATTGTGGTGTAAATCAAAAGTCAATAATCTATCGGCTTTGGTGGTATCAATTATATTGGCTACTACTTCGCAAGAAACAGGCTCATTTATCCAACTAACTCTTTCTTGTCTAGCGTATCCTAAGTAAGGGATAACAAGAGTTATAGATTTAGGATTCATTCTTCTCACGGAATCAACAAACAAAAGAATTTCAAAAAGCTTATCGTTGCTTGGCTTTGATGTGCTTTGAATTAATATCACATCTTTATTTCTAACATCAGAAAGTGTTTTAGCTAAAATCTCGCCATCTTTAAATTTTGTAATAGAAGATTTTCCTAATTCACAATTTAAAATTTCAGCAACATTTTTCGCTGTTTTTTTGTTACCAGATAAAGCAAATACAATATACTTTTTCATTATCTATAATATTTACAAGCAATTAGCGCTATTTGTTTCGTTGTTTCATAGCTTGCCTTTAATCTAGATTCATTACCTTTAATACCCTTTTCACTTAGGTAATTGATAAAATCTTTTGTATAAAACCATAGGTAGACTGAGTGTTGAGTAAAATCATTTTTTTGTTCATATTTGTGAAAAACAAACGCTAAATAGCATAGTTTTTCGCCAACTTTTTTAAAATGTTCAGGTTTAAAAGACAAAATAATTCCATTCGCTTTTGCATACCAAGCTGTTAAATATATTTGTTCATAATAAGATTCGGGAAGATCACCTTTTATTAGTTCTTCCATGACCGACGGACCTTCAATAAAGTCCATTAATATGTATTGGCTTTTCTTATCAACAACACGTATTTTAGGTATAAAAACACCACTAGCGTTTAGTCTTTTTCCGATATAAACAAAATCTGCAAGTTCAGAATCCTTATTAGGAAAATACCTAGCAAAAAATATCTTTCCATTGCGTGTTACTTTGTAGGTTCTTTCACCCATTTTTTCTAGAATTTCATAATTTTTGCGTTTTATTAATAATGTTTCCATTGTAGGTGTATTATACAACAATTTCAGTTAATATATAATATTATTGGGGTGAAATATATGAATTCAATAGATAGATTTATCAAATATGTAAAAATTAACACTCAATCTTCAGACAAAACAGGAACCACACCTAGCACAGAGTGCCAAAAAGATTTAGCACGCATTTTAGTTCAGGAGTTATTAGAATTAGGGCTAAATGACGCCCATATGGATAAATATGGAAATGTATATGCACATCTTGAAGGCGAAGGAGACAAAGTTGGACTAAACGCACATATGGACACTGCTCTAGAAGTGACCGATGTTGATGTTAATCCTAAATTAGTTAAATTTGATGGAAATGATGTTGTTTTAAGTAAAGAATGCAAATTATCAATTAAAGAATTTCCACAACTCAAAAAACATATTGACCATAGTCTTATCGTAACTGATGGTACTACACTTTTGGGTGCTGATGATAAAGCGGGAATAGGAATTATTATGTCTGTATTAGAATTCTTCAAAAATAATCCAAATGTTAAACATAAAAATATTTCGGTAGCTTTTACAGTCGATGAAGAAATTGGTGAGGGAGCATTGCACTTTGATTTGAATAAAATGAATGCTGATTATGCCTACACAATTGATGGTTCAAATATAGACTGTATTGATTATGAAAATTTTAATGCTAAAAAAGTGAATATAACAATTAAGGGTGTTTCTATTCATCCTGGTGAAGGTAAGAATGCTCTAATTAACGCTATTCTTGTTGGCAAAGAAATATTAAATAAACTCCCGCAAAATGAAACACCATTTGATTCCTCTGATGATCAAGGCTATTGGCACGTCACCGATTTCTCAGGTACCAGTGAGACTGCATCTATAGAAATAATTTTGAGAGATTTTGATAAGAAAAATATTGAAAATCGAGTAAAAGATATTGAATTTGCTATCGATTTTGCAAAAAATATCTATAAAACGGCTCAAATTAATTACAACATAAAAGATCAGTATTTCAACATGAAAGAATACGTTGAGAAAAACAAAAAAGTTGTAGAACTTGCGGAAGATGCCCTTCGAAAAAATGGTCTAACTCCTAAGCATACAAAAATACGTGGCGGCACAGATGGGGCCACACTATCAAAGATGGGTCTAACAACTCCTAACCTTGGCACTGGTAGTTACAATCATCATGGAAGATTTGAATATTTAGATGTCGAAGAATATAACAAAATGATCGATGTGGTTATCGACATTCTTAAAGAGTAAAAATTTTTAAATATTGTTACCAAAAGCAACACTGATATCGTAATTTTCAGATGGTGCTTTTTTATTAATTATTTGTTCTAATTTTCTTAAGAAATAAAGATTGTTAGCTTGGTAAATTGTTCCATACAAAATAGGATTATCAACCGAAGATACAATTATTTTTGCTCTAAAGGGCACTGTATTTAATTCTTTAATATATTTAAGAAGCAAATCTTTATAACTATTACCTATTTTCAAAATTGTGCCAGACAAAACAATATATTCCAAATCTAAGATATCATTATATGCAATTAGTTGTACGGCATTCATTTTTGCATTATCGTTTAGGCAAGATATCAATGTTGGATCTTTTTGTTCTACTAATTGTATTAATTTCGTAAAGTTAACTCTGAATTTTTCATTAGTAAGTTGTAATTTAGGATTAATTTTTTCGGCACGAGCTGCAACGTTTGACAAATCTTCTAAATGATTGTTTGTGTAACTTGGATTAAACCAATCATTATCTTTATATGAACTCAACTCTCCACAATATCCATTCGAACCTTGATATAAAGTTCCATTAAATGTGAAAGAGAAGCTACAACCATTACCAATATGGAGAAACATATAATTTTTCGCATTACTAGGAATAGCGCCGAACATTCTTTCTCCAACTAAGCCTATTTTGACATCACTATAAATGTTAGTAATTGCGCCTAATTTATTAAAAAAGAATGTAGATAGGGAGATATTACCTAATTTATTTAATCTAAATGAGTTTGTAATTTCACCAGTATTTTTATTAACCAAACCAGGAACAGCAATACAAATAGAAAGAAGCTTACGTCCCTCTATTACGGGGTCATCAAGCATTTCTTCAATTATCTTAACAATAAGCTCTAAGCTAACTTCATCTAAGAAATAACTTGTTTCAATATTTCTTTGAAGTATGATTCTATTTCGTAAATCTGTCAGCACGACAACTGGTTCATCGTTAGATAAGTCGATGGCGCATGTCACTCCAACCTTGTTATTGATTTTAACGAAGGTAGGTTTTCTACCTTTTTTATTGCTTTTTTGCTTTTGCGTAAAAGTTATAACATTTTCATTAACTAGTTGATCAACAATTTTGGTAATTGCAGTTAAAGAAATGCCTAATTTAACAGCAAGATCATTCAATGAAGTGGGGCCATTCCTCAACTCAAATAATAATTTAAGTTGATTATCGACTCTAAAATTATATTGATTATCAAACGATGTCATATTTATCATTATAAAGAATTTTATTCATTTATAAACTATTTTTTGAAGCAATAATTACTAAAACCAGTTTAATAATTAAAAGGAATAAAGTATATTATATATTGCATATGGAAGATAAGTATTTATTAACCCATAATTTCATAAAAAATCGTTGGAAAGATGCTGTTAAAATAAATAATGATAAAGACTATTCTTTACCATTCCCTTTTGTCCCTCCTTGTGTTGATGGTTTATTTAAATGTTTATTTTATTGGGACACATATTACACAAATAAAGGTTTAATCGCAGACGGCTACATTGACTTAGCTAAAAACAATGTAGATGATTTGATATACATGTTAAAAAAATATGGTCATGTACCAAACAGCAACTCATATCCCGGAATAAAACATAACTCTCAACCTCCATATTTGCATCTAATGGTTAATGATGTTTATAATGCCACAAAAGATGAAAATTGGTTAAAAGAGGCCTATTTTGCATTGAAAATTGAATATAATTTCTGGATGACAGAACGAATTACACCCCTCGGATTAAATAGATATTATCATCACCCAAAGACAGAAACTGAACTCGTTGAATTTTATGATTATGTTTCAACTCGACTTGAAATAGCTAAAAATATTTCTAATGAACAAAAAGCAAAATATGCACATGGATACAATGCTTGTTGCGAAGGTGGTTTAGATTTTTCTCCGCGATACAATAATGAAGGAGATAACATCTGCCCTATCGATTTAAATTGTCTCTTATACATGATGGAAGGAAATTTGCTTAACTGGGCAAAAATGTTTGATAAGGAAAATGTTGAATTTTTTGAAAATAATAAGGCAAAAAGATTAGAACTAATTAATAAATATATGTTTGATAAAGATACAGGCTTATATTTTGATTATAATTTTGAAAGAAAAACATTTGGAAGAACTGACTTTTATTATACCGCTCAATTTTTCCCGTATATTGCAGGAATAAGCAAAGATAAAGCGGCATGTAAAAAACTCCTAAGCAAATTAGAATACAATTACGGAATTGCTTCTACATCACCATATAATGACAAAATATCTTATCAAGCTGCCTATCCTTTTTCTTGGCCTTATGATAATGGTATAACTTTTTGGGCATTAACAACTTTGAATCTAGAACTTGAGACAAATAGAGTAAGCACAAAATATATGGATTTGTGCGCAAATTCATATGTAAAAGCCGGACATTTATGGGAAACTTACAATGCAATTAAAGATGAAATTGCTGAGAAAAAAGAATATCCAAATAAAGAAATGTTAGGATGGACGGCTGGAATATATCAATGGATGTATTACTACAAAATGGGGAACAAAAATCATGAATGTTAAGATATTAAATTACAGTTTTGAAAACTTAGAACTTGATTTTGCGATAGAAGATGATAAGAGAATTTATTTGCTTTATGTTGGGAAAAAGAAAAGCCTTAAACCAATTTCTAAAAACAACAGAAACTTCAGAAATTTTGTAGAAGCTGATATTGCCGAAGATAATAGAAATACCCACCATGGTTTAAAATTAATCGAAACTTCTTTTGCCAACACAAATAAATATGTTTCTCATCGAATTATTAAAACTAATTCAGGATCAGAATTCATTATAGTTACTGCGAATGAATTTTTAGAAATCGAAACTCATTATGTCTTTTATAAAGATTGCGATGGGCTTTCTTCATTTAACATCGTAAAAAACATATCTAAAAAAGATGTAACTTTAACAAGCATATCAAGCTTTGTTTATAATGGCTTTTCCAAAGCAAACAATAAACATCTCGAACTTTATCAAGCCGATAACTCTTGGAACTGTGAAGCACAATGGAAAAAAGATTCATTCTTACATTTAGGTATATATAACGGAAATAATTATTTTGCTAATAAAAGATTTACTATATCCAACTGTGGTTCTTGGTCTACAAAAGATCATTTACCGATGATGGTTATAAACGATAAATTACATAAAAACGCAACATTGATTCAAATTGAAAACAATGGCTCATGGCACTTAGAAATTGGAGATAATAGAAAGCATCTTTATTATTTAGCTTGTGGGCCAGAATTCTATGATCATCAATGGAAAAAAATGTTAAATCCAAATGAGACTTTTATATCCGCACAAGCCACTATAACATTTGGCGAAGACTTCGAAAAAACAATCCAAGAAATAACAAAAATTCGTCGAAAATATAGGAGATTTAGCAAAGATAATGAGAATTTGCCGGTAATTTTTAATGATTATATGCACGCATTATGGGATAAACAAACCACTGCTGATATTAAACCATTAGTAGATATAGCGTCTCAAGTTGGTTGTGAAATTTTCTGTATGGATGCAGGGTGGTTTGCAGAAGGAACTTCATGGTGGGATATCCTTGGAAATTGGGAAGAATATGAACCAAATTTCCCAAATGGTGGATTGAAAGCGCTATGCGATTATATCCGTCAAAAAGGAATGAAACCTGGACTTTGGTTTGAACCAGAAGCAATTGGCATCAATTCTCCAAAATTAAAAGATTTGCCTGATGGATTTTTGTTTAAAGTAAATAATCAAAATTCTGTACATCAAAAACGTTACACACTAAATTTTGCTAATCCTGAAGTATTTAAATATATGTTAAATGCAGTAAATGATGCTATTAACAAATATGGTTTAGCATATATTAAATTAGACTATAACACTGATGCAGGTGTTGGTAATGAATATGATTCAGATTCCTTAGGGGACGGGCTATTAAAACATAATCGTGCCTATATTAATTGGCTAAAAGAATTATTTAAGCTTCACCCTGACCTTATTATTGAGAATTGTGGCTCAGGTGGTTGCAGGATGGATAATGAAATTTTGAAATACTGTTCTATACAATCAACAAGCGATCAAACAGACTTCAGAAAATATCCTTACTTATCCGCTAACGTATTAACCGCTACCACTCCAGAACAAGCTGCGGTTTGGTCTTATCCAGTTAATGCATATATCAAAAACTATATGCCTACAGATGAAGAAGTTGTTATGAATATGGCAAACGCAATGCTTGGTCGTATTCACTTAGCAAGTTATATTAATAAATTGCCTAATACCCAAATAGAATTAATCAAAGAAGGCATACGTTATTTTAAAGCCATCAGAAGCTTCAAAAAGACTTCATTACCAATATTTCCTAAAGGTACCGCTAAATTCTTTGATAAAGAGGTTGTAGGTGGATTATTAGGCAAGGAGAAAATTATCTTAGGTGTATGGAATACATCTAATCACTCGAGAACAATTAAAATTGATTTATCTAAATACAATATAAAAGATATTAAGGTTGGATATCCAAGAACACTGCCAACTAATTATACATATGATAATAGAACAAATATTTTAAGCGTTACATTTAGTGATAAATATGGCGCAAGAATATTTGAATTAGAACTGTATTAATTATATCTACCGTTCCAATTTTAACATTTTGGGCGAAAACATCAATTTTCTCCATTATGTCACATATCGACGAAAAGGTTTTGAGATACATAAAAAGACCAAAGAAAACCTTAGTCTTAATAAGTTAAGGCGCTCTAACTTTCTATGGGGAGTACTTTTTTTGACCACCCCATCAAAAGTTATATTTTTAACATGTGATCAGTCACCTATATAAAATTCCTTAGAATATTGTTATCTAGACAAATTCAGAAGGGAGACTTTTATGTTTACTCGTAATCCATATTCTATAAAAATAAGCAACGCAATTGCTGAAGCGACCAAAAACCAAATTCGCACTTTAATTGATATATGTTACGGAATGCCTAAATTCGAAAGAATGAGAAAAATGATACTTTTTATATTAATAGGAACCAAAAAGACTAAGGATTTTGAGGTCCTTAGCCTTTTGATTTTAAGTTATTACTCCCCCAAGAAATGTTAGGATTTTATTACATGATTTTCTTTAGAAAACCCCATAAAATCCCAAACAAATGTTACTGAGCAATTTTTATTGGTCCTTTCAAATTAAACGGGGAGTATCGGGGACCAATCCCCGTTCTTTTTGATG
>JAKSVI010000011.1 GCA_024408095.1 Bacilli bacterium | reverse complement strand
CAGACTAAATGCAGGATTTCGAGCGAAACCGGAATTTACTTTAAGAATTCACAATTAAGAATTAGAAATGTGAAAAAACATTTCTTTTTCTTTTGTCTTTTGTGTATACTTATTCAGTCATAAGGGGGACTCTTTATGGTAATAAAGAATGCCAAAATAATACTACACGACAGAGAAATTGATAATGGTTATATTGAAGCCTTAAATGGTGTTATTACTGCGATTCAATCAGGTGAATATAACGGAAAAGATGTTGATGTTATTGATGCAAATGGCCAAATTTTAATGGCAGGTTTTATTGATATTCATATTCATGGTGCTATTGGAATTGACTTCATGGATGCAAAAGCTAGTCAATATAAAGATATAGCTGCGGCTTTACATCAAGAAGGTGTTACAACATTCATGGCCACAACTCTCACAAGTGATTTTGAATCATTAAAGAAAGTTTGTGAAGAAGCTAAAGAAGCCAAAAAAACAGTCCCATCTTTAGGCGGAATTCATTTTGAAGGTCCATATATAAATGCAAAACATAAGGGCGCTCAAAATGAAAACTTTATTCGAAATCCAGATATAGAAGAACTTAAAAAACTTCAAGAAATTTCTGGAGGTAACGTTAGATATATAGCTATGGCACCTGAAAAAGAAGGCGCTTTAGAATTTATTAAATATTGTTCAACACATGGAGTTACAGTTGCTGCAGGACATACTGACGCAACCTTTGATGATGTAGAAAAAGCTATTAAAGCAGGGCTCACAAACACAACCCATACGCACAATGCAATGAGCGGTCATCATCATAGAAATCCAGGTGTTGTAACCGCGGCAATGTATTTCAATGAGTTATACACAGAAATGATATGTGATATGATTCATGTCTGCCCAAATTCTGTTAAGACATTTTATAAGATTGTTGGACCTGATAGATTCATTATCATTACTGATGCATTAAAAGCCAAGCATTCAGCCTTAGAAGAATTTGAATTATTTGGTTTACCATGCGAAAAGAAAAATGGTGCCGCTTATTTAAAAACCGGACCGCTTGCTGGATCCTTACTTTCAATGAATGTGGGATTGAGAAATTTAAATAGTATCATGGATATTTCACTTGTCGATTTAAGCAAAATTTCTTCATATAACGCTGCAAAAGCCCTACATTTAGACAAAATTGGAGAATTAAAAGTCGGATACAAAATGGATGCAGTTTTGTTAGATAAAGACTTCAATGTTAAAGCAACATTTAAAGAAGGAATTAAAGTTTACTAGTTTAGTTTTAGGAGATTATTATGATCAAACCAATATTAGAACCAGAATTTGTACCTGCTATTAAAGAGTTAGAAAGATTTAATCAAGAAGTAGCAAAATATCCAAATAAGCAGCATGTTGTCGTTGCTGTTGAAAGAGATAATGGATACGTTTATCGAAGAGAATTTGATGTTTTACCAGATGGCGTCAACGATGAATGGAATACATTTATTATTGAAAGAATGGTCAAATGTTTCTTATGGCTCGTTGGAGGATATAAAATTTATCTTTCTGGAAGTCATAAAGTTTATGAAAACATTAAATCCTATTATCGTGTTGGTGGTTTAAGAGAATTTGATTATAACTTCATGTCAACTGTTTATGAAACTGAAGTTCAAGTAATCGAATTGCCTGAAAATGAGATGCCTAAAGAAAAAGGATGTTCACTTAAAATTGGTGGAAATCTTGATGGAAAACGAATTGGATTTGATGCAGGTGGTAGTGATAGAAAAGTTTCTGCTGTTGTAAATGGTGAAGTTGTTTATAGTGAAGAAACAGTATGGTTCCCAAAACAACAGACAGATATTAATTATCATTACGAAGAAATATATACCGCATTTAAAACTGCTGCAGAGAAGATGGGCGGAGATGTAGATGCAATTGGCATTTCTACCGCAGGAGTCATTATTGATTCACGACCAATGGTATCGAGTTTGTTCATAAAAGTTCCTAAAGAAGACTTTGAAAAAGTTAAATATGTTTATATAAACTGTGCTAAACGTTTAGAAAAAGAATTAGGTCACGAAATACCGCTCATTGTTGCAAATGATGGTGATGTTACTGCATTAG
The DNA here is from genome assembly GCA_024408095.1 of Bacilli bacterium. Lineage (GTDB taxonomy): Bacteria > Bacillota_I > Bacilli_A > RFN20 > CAG-826 > JAKSVI01. The sequence goes on along the minus strand of JAKSVI010000011.1, from coordinate 29,336 downwards.
CAGGAATGCTAGATTTAAAAGATAATTCTGTTTTAGGAATCGCCATGGGAACAAGTGAAGCTGTTGGCTATGTTAACGCCAATGGTGGACTCAATGGCTGGTTGAGTGAACTTGCTTTCGTTCCTGTCGACTTCAATAAACAAGCAGAAGTAGATGAATGGAGTGGAGACTTCGGAGTTGGATGCAAATATTTCAGTCAAGATGCAGTAATTAAGTTAGCCCCTAGAGCAGGAATTAAACTTGATGAATCATTGTCTCTTGCTGAAAAGCTTAAACAAGTTCAGCAATTATTAGAAGATGGACACGCCGGAGCTAAACAAATTTTTGAAAGTATCGGTGTTTATCTAGGACACTCAATTGCCTTCTATTCATATTTCTATGATATTAAGAATCTAATTATATTAGGAAGAGTGACATCTGGAAAAGGTGGAGATATAATTCTCGAAGTTGCAAAACAAGTAGTGAAAGAAGAATATCCTCAATTTGCTAATATTAATATTGTTATGCCAAGTGAATATATGAGAAGAGTAGGCCAGTCAATTGCCGCCGCCTCTTTACCGAAAACAAATAAATAAAGGAGATTTAAATAAATATGGAAAACATGGAACAAATTGCAAAGAAGTTTGCTATTAAAGGAGAAATTACTGATGTTGCTCCTTACGGGAATGGCCATATTAATAAGACTTTTGTTGCAACAACCACTGAAAGAAAATACATATTACAACGTATTAATTCTAATGTTTTTAAAGATATTGATGCTCTTATGAACAACATTGTTCAAGTGACTAACCATCTTATGGAGAAAAATGTCTTTACATTGAAATATAAACCAACTCTTCAAGGTTCTTTGTATTATCACACAGGTGATGATTACTATCGTATGTTCAAATATATAGATAACACCATATGCTATGAAGGCATCGATAATATGGAATTAGTTTACAAACTAGGTGAAGGGTTTGGACAATTCCACAATTATTTGTCAGATTTAGATCCTACTTGTATTAAGGATGTTATTCCAGATTTTCATAATACACCAAGAAGATATAAAAAACTTTTTGAGTCTGTTATTAGAAACCCAGTCAATAGAGTTGCAAATGTTAAAGATATTCTCATTTATATAAATGAACACGAGAAGGATGCGTGCTTATTAACGGATGCCTTACATGAAGGCAGAATTAGAAATACTATTACACATAATGATCCTAAAATTAATAACATTCTTTTTGATGCAACCACAAACGACATTAAAGCAGTTATTGATTTAGATACAGTTATGACTGGAACTGTTTTATATGATGTTGGTGATGCCTTAAGAAGTTTATTCACTGGCAAAAACGAAAGCTCTAAAGACTTAAGTCAACTTAAAGTTAATTTTGAAATTTATGAAAACTATCTAAAAGGTTATTGGTCTGAAATGAAGAATGTTTTAAATAAGGAAGAAATTAGATTAATTCCTTACAGCGTTATTGTTTTAACATTAGAGTTAGTGATTAGATTTTTAACTGACTATATTGATGGTGATGTTTACTTTGCTACAAAATATCCAGAACACAATTTAGATCGTTGCAAAACTCAATTTGCTTTACTTCAAGATTTATATAAAAATATCGATAAGTTATCTGAGATAACTAATAAAATATGTAAATAATTTCAAAAACTATATCAAATCTAAGGTATTTTTTTAGAAATATTTTCTCATGTCTCAAACTTGCCTTTAACATAAAAGTTAATGCTTGTTATTTTAATGGTAAATTTTCTTTTATTTAACTGGATTTAATAATATAATATAGCAAACGGAGACATATTTTATGAAAGCAAAGAAACTTTTTGTTACTCTCGGCATAGGTGCTATGGCATGCTGTGCTTTGATTGGTTGTGGAAAAAAGAAAGAATCAGGTGGAACTAATGTTATTCAAATCAGAATGTACAAAGGCGGTTTTGGTAGAGATTGGTTTGATCAAATTTGTGATAAGTTTGTTAAGTATGAAGCAAGTCTTGGCAATAGCGTCGCTGTAAATGTTTATGATTACACAAAGGCTGTTGGCGAAACTGCAAAGAATGAAATACTTACTGTTACAGACAATGTTACAGACTTATATTTGCTTGACGGACCTGATATCCACGATATTATTTCCCAAAGTTATTCAAAATTACGTACTGATAAACAGGCTTTATTAGAACCTTTAAATGATATTCTTGCTCAACCTTCTGTTGGATTTGATGGAAAAGTTGAAACAATGAAAATCAGAGACAAATTAATTAAAGGTTATGAAGATTCATGCACATATCATAATGTTTCAACAGTTGATAAGTGGGAAGGAAAAGTATTTGTTTTGCCATGGATTGATGCATTAACTGGTATTGTTACCAATAAACGTGTTTTAGATAGATTAGGAATAGATTTGCCTTTAACATCCAATCAATTTACTGATGTTGTCAAAAAAATATATAGAAGCAATTCAGGTGTAAAACCATTTGTTTATTCCGGTCAAGATGCTCCTGGATATTGGAATTATTTATATAATACTTGGCTTGGTCAATATGTTGGTTATGAAGGTTACAAGCAGTTTATGTCATGCTTACCAGATGAATCCTTTATTCCAGATGGCGAAGATCCTGAAGAATACATCCAAAACAAAGGTTACTTGGTTTATCAAGATCCTAGTTCAAAAGATGGAAAAGATGGAACTTATGTCCCTAACAAGGGTGTTGAAAAGTCAGTTGAAGCAATGCTTGAAATTTTAGATGTTGATTATTGTGTTCAAAATTCAGGCGCCGCCACATATAACGCAGCTCAACACTGTCAAGCAGTAGATGAAGCAGTCTTTATGTGCAATGGTGACTGGTCACTTAAAGAAATGACTGACTCTGCTTCACAATACTATAACTTAATGAAAGACTTTGTTATGTTAAAAGCCCCGATTTTATCTTGTATGGGACCAGAAGTTGGTTTAGATACAGATGATGAATTGGCAACATTAGTAAGAATGATTGATGAAAATCGTACTAATGAGGAAATAAAAACTGCTTTGTCAAATAAAATAAACGATGAAGGAATTGAAAGAATTGTTAAAGCTAGAGGCGTCCGCTGCGGTGAAGGTCCTAACCATGTTATGCTCATTCCTTCATATGCTGATGCAAAAGATTATGCAAAAGAATTAGTTAGATTTATGTATAGTAACGATGCTGCAAACTTATTCAATGAAGTTTGTTATGCATGTTTACCAATTTTATATACTCCGGATGAAGGGCGTGTATTAAATCCATATCAAGAATCATTAAATAGTTTCTACACAATGAAAGATATGTCAATTGTTTGTGAAAGATCTGAATTTAATGAAGTCAGACCTTTAGGCGGTATTTATCTATTTAACAATACTAACTGGGTTGGACCCGCTTCGACATTCCCAACAATTATGGATCATAAACGTCATGCAAGCGATTGGACTGCATCCTATATTGCTACAGAAGAAGCTAAATTCGTTAAGACCCAATGGGCTGCATGGATGGCAAAATTAGATTGGTAATTAAATGGAAACTAACGCAAACACTCAAGTAATAGAGGCTCCAAATAATAAAGCCCCTAAGAAAAAGAAACATTTAAGTAGAAAAGCAAGTTCCGCTATTTTCGTAGCGGTTATGCTTTTGTTGCCTTTAGTGCAGTTTGCAATTTTTTGGATATTACCAAATTTCAATTCAATTTTGTTAGCCTTTCAAAAACGTAATTCTACAGAATTTACATTTCTGCAATTTGAGACATTTTGGCGGGATTTAACAGATGTTACTTCAAGAGATCATACGCTTTTAATATCATCAATAGTTAATAGCTTAATTTTCTTTGCTGTTAATATATTTGTTTGCACACCTATTGTCCTTTTCTTTTCTTATGTGCTATTCAGAAAAGTTCCAGCACATGGTGTATTTAAAGTAATATTTTATCTTCCATCAATTTTAGGTTTAACTGTTACAGCAACAATGTTCTTGTTCGTTTTTAAACCTGGCATTGGAAATTCATTAGGCGGACCAATGTGGGAATTATTTAAAACATTTGGATGGATTCCTAAGGATGTTATTGATTCTGGCAAAGGTTTGTTTGGCCATACCGAGACAGGTTTTATAATGGTTATTGCGTACTCAATTTGGACTTGTGTTGGTTTGAATATGATTATGTTCCATGGTGCTATGAAAAGAATTCCGAATGAAGTTTTTGAAAGTGCTGAATTAGATGGAGTTGGATTTTTTAGACAATTCTTTAATATTGTTGTTCCATTAATATGGCCGACCATATCAACTCTTATTATTTTCTCGTTAAGTGGCATATTTGTCTCTTATGGGGCAGTTATGATATTAACACCTAATAACTCTGAATCTTCTATGATTGGATGGTTTATTTTGCAAAAAACTACTTCACCATATGGAAAAGATCCAAACTATGCTGCAGCCGTTGGTGTTGTTTTTACATGTATAGGGCTTCCATTTATTCTTCTTATCAAGAAGTTACTCGATAAGATAGGAAGCAATGTTGAATACTAGGAGGAATTGTCATGGAAAATACAGAAAATAGATTGATTTTGTTAGACCGTGAGATTGCTCGCACCCCAAAACAAAATCCACTTAAAAGTTACAATAAGGAATGGAAAAAGAAGTCTGTTACTGAGAGAGCTGTTTTGATAGTGATGCTTATTATCTTCATTATCTATGGTTTTTCTTTGATCTTTCCATTAATTTGGACTTTCTATAATTCATTTAAAGATTCATTTGAATTTAATTCTGATATGTTCTCATTACCAAAAACATGGACTCCTCAAAACTATATTGATGCATTCAAAGAATTAGGTTCATCTTCTTTAGGGACTGCTATTTGGAATAGCGTGTGGATGTCTGTTTTATCTACTGTTTTAGGCCTATTTGCATCCAGCCTAACAGCTTATGTTGTTGCTAAATATCGTTTTAAAGGTTCAAAAGTTATTTATACAATTTCTGTATTTATTCAGATTATACCTTTAGTGGGTGCTGTTACAGGTATGTATGAGTTAATACATGGTACTTTACAAATTGCTAACGAACCATTATTAATCTGGCCAATTTGGTTTGGCGGATTTGGATTCTCGTTCCTAATGCTTTATGGCGCATTTAAAAATGTTCCATGGAGTTTTGCGGAAAGCGCTTTTATTGATGGTGCTGGTCACTTTAGAACTTTTTTCCAAATAATGCTTCCAACTATTAGGCCTGTCTTAGCTTCTTTATTTGTTGTTAATTTTATTGGGGCATGGAATGATTACATGACTCCTTACTTATATATGGATCAGTATCCAACATTATCATTGTTAGTTTATAACTCATCAAGTGATGGCGCGGCATTAAATTATCCTAAGTATTTTGCCGTTATTGTCATATCTGTTATTCCTACTTTAATTTTGTTTGTTGCTTTCCAAAAATTAATTATGGAAAATACAACCACGGGTGGTTTGAAAGGATAAAATTTTATGAAAAAACTCTGTAAATCCCTACTAATTTGTTCAGTATTTTGTCTCACAACGGCTGGATGTGGGACTCAACCAACACCAGATCCTAAACCAATTTTAATCGATAAAGTTGAACTTTTTTATGCTTATAGTCATGAAAATTTACAAGCTGATATTAACTATTTAGATAAAGATTCAAGTGATACAACTTATAGAGATAGAGATTATACACTTCGATATGATTGTCTAAGAAATGAGTTTGAAGGTATGCAACTTATTATGCATGCTATTGATCATGTCGCTAGCTTTGATTTTTCTCTTAAAGATGATTTAAAAAGTGAATCTGGAAATATTCTTGGAAAAGAAAATTTTGAAGTTTTAGCCGAATATTACCAATATATTTCCGCATCAAATGAAAAGGCGTGGGGTTATTTCCCTGATGCTTTAATTCCTTTATCAAATTACAAATTTAGAATGAAAGATTATATTGATGCAGGACACAATCAAGGTATTTATTTGAATTTATTTGTTCCTAAAGACACTGTATCAGATTTATATAAAGGTGAAGGCTTATTAACTGTTGATGGAAAAGATTATAATATTCCGATTGAAGTGAATGTTAGAAAAGATACATTGACCGACGATAATCATTTAAATCGTTGCATTTTAATATGGTATGATCAGATTCCCTTAGGAGAAAAAGAGAACACCTCAACTGAATTAGAACAAAAATATTATGACACTGTTGTTACAAAAAGAGTATCTCCTGATAGTTTGCCACCTTCAAAAGAAGTGACTCCAGAAATTTTTGCAAATGCTTTTGTTGAAATTGCAAAAAATAATAAAATTGCTTCATATCGTTTCCCTGTAGAAGCAGGAAATTATAGCAAAAAACGTGTTGAAGATTATATGCAAGCTCTTGTAGATAAAAATCTTGAGCTTCGAAGACAAGGCGATACTACTACAGACCTATTTAAAAAATTATTATTTTATGTAGATGATGAACCATCTTCATCATTGGAAGTTAGGCAACGTGTTAGAGCACATGATAAAGAGATGTATGAAGTAAAGAAAGATAAGGCTGAGCAACTCAATGCCTACCCTGATTTAAAAAATTCTTTGCTTCACATAAATAACCTTGTTACTACACCTTTTACTGAAGATTTGGTTGCAACTGAAGAAGTTGGTGGAGTTCAAACTTGGTGCCCACAATTTGATAATTTCCAAACAGAAGAGCAAAGAGCGGTTTATAAGGCAAGGCAACAATCTACAGATAGAAGTTGTGGAGAAAATGTTTGGTGGTATGGATGTATTTCACCAAAAGGCAATTATCCAAGTTTCCATTTAAATGCTCCTACTCTTTATGCTAGAACAATCCCATATATGGAATATAACTATGGTATTGAAGGCATGGTTTATTGGAATGTTTGTTATTATTCTAAATATGACAAAGGATTAGCTGTTCCCCGCGATATTTGGTCAGACCCAATCACATGGGAAAACTGTGCCGGAGATGGCTTATTGTTCTATCCAGGTTATGAATATAACATTAACGGACCAATAACAACCTTACGTATGGAAAACATTCTTGCAGGAAATGAAGAATATGAATATCTATATGCTCTTAATGGTTATGTTGATAAATATAATCGTGCATTTAGCCAAAATAAAAACTTAAATGAGATGCTTAAAAAAGAATATGCAAAATTATTTAAAGGTGTTCAACCAATTCGCAAAACATATTCTGATCAAGTAAATATTATTAATTTGAAAACTATTTTATTGAACGCTCTTGATAAATTCACCGTTAGCTTAATCGATGGAATTAATTATTTAGAAGGGTTAGGTAAATAATATGAAAAGAAAATTCATTAAATTTTTATCATTATTAGCTCTAGCACTTCCTATGCTGGCTAGCTGTGGCTGTGGAAATCAGCAAAAGAATTATTCCACAGGAAATTTTGAAATTAAATTTACAGATGCAATTCCGATAGGTTATGTCAATCACGTTTATGATTTTGGTACCATTATTATTCAAGATAGTGGTGTAGATTATGAAATTACTGCGCATTACTACGATTATACCGAGAAAGTAATGAAACCTTTAGTTATTACTGGATTAACTTTCACACCTATTACAACTAGTGATGTTGCTGTGACCGTTAAAGCGCATAACTTAGATGTTTCAAAAGAAAGAAAAACAACAGTAAAAGTATCTGTTATGGCTGATAAGATTGATGAATTATTAGCGACAGGTGCATCAAGCTTCGCAGATGATGGAATTAGAAAAGAAATTTGCATTGATGAACAATACGTTAAAGTTGGAAATACATCGATAAAAGTCCTATATAATGGCTCAAATTTCTATCAATGGGGTGCGGCAGCAATTTCTCCAAATAACTTTAGATGTTTGCAATATTGGAGTGATAAAACATGGGATAATGCGATATTAACCATGTGGGTTTATAATCCTACAAACTATGATTTTGAATTCCAATTAAGAATCAAAGAAACACCTGATAAAGGCACTTTAGATACTGACTGGGGACAAACAATTAATATTGTTCAATTTGCAAAACCAAACTGTTGGACACAATTATTCTTTCCAATGAATAAATTAGGCATAAATAGACCATTATTTATTGATGAAGACGGAACATACAATGATCAATTTATTGTCAAAACACGTTGGTTAGGAACTCCAGGAAGCCCTATCGAACCAAGAAGTTATAACTGGATTATGTATGTTGATGGCGTTGATGTTGTTGACCATTCATTCTATCCCGATGTTGATACCGAACCAGAAACCTCTTTGGAGGATCGTTCTTATGGCTGGGAGAATTTAGCCTTAGATACTGGAGAAACCGTTGGATATGGACGTTCCAAAGCCATTTATTCAAGAAGTGTAGTTCACGGCGACAGATCTTTATCTTCACAAAAATTAACTTTCAAAAATTCAGTTATTCAAGATTTTAATACTAAATACTCAGTTATGTATGACCCCGAAGGAGAAAAAGAAGCTGATAAGACTTTCCAAACTCCAGATTTCAGTAAGGGCACGATGAAAGCTGATTTTAAGTTTAATGATAGTATAACTGATAGGCATGTTACTTTTATCGCTGTTCAGCATGTTCAAGGCTCCAGCGAATGGGAAAATGCATACATTATTAAAGAAATTACATTAACTGATTTGAATGATGGATGGTATCAATTATATTTTGATTTCTCAAAAGTCTCATCATTTGCAAACTTAACTAAACCAATTCGTTTTGGTTTCTCCTTCCCAGGAGTCACCGAATCAAATAAAGCAACAGCTGAAATTTATGTTGATAACATAATATATGATAAAAATGGCACCGGACCTTCTCCACAAACTGATGGCAGAGGTGTTAAAATTTATGCTGGTGTTGATGAAACAATTCAACTACCAAAACGTTTAACTGTTGCTACTGATGTATTAAAATTGGATATTAAAATTCAAGGCACTGCTTCTGAGGATAACCTTTTTACATTGATGTTATTTGACGGCAATGATTGGGATCATTATTTTGGTTACTTCAGTATTAGCATGTTAACAACTTCTGATGCTTATTCTGGTGTGAGTACTGAACTCTTATCTGATGGCTATTTACGCGTTACATTTACACTAAATGCAATCACCAGGATAAATAACATTGATCCAGGAACTGATACCGCACCTACTAGCATTACTTCAATTTACGTAAGAGGGCTTTATAGCACAGGCACTGGATATATTGATATTGCTGCTTAAGGAAGAAAATATGACACTAGAAGAATCTATTAAAATCGCAATTAAATATTTAGATGATGATTTGTTTAAATCGTTATCTATTAAATATGCATTAGATGAGAAATTAAATGGCTTTTCTGTCGATAGAAATAATAACGACGTTAAAATCATTTATAGCAAAAAATGTGAGTTATTTCGCGCGTTGTCTTTAATTAAAGAGAAACGTAATGAGACAAATTATCATATATCATTAACGCCTAAATTTGAGACAAATGGTCTAATGGTCGATTGTTCTCGCAATGGGGTTGTTAAGGTTAATGAAGTAAAACATTTAATACTCATCGAAGCATTAATGGGCGAGAATAGATTGCTTTTATATACAGAAGATACTTACGAAATGAAACAATATCCTTATTTTGGATATTTAAGAGGAGCTTACACTGAAGAAGAAATAAAAGAACTTGTTAGTTATGGTGAAGATTTTGGTGTTGAACTAGTCCCATGTATTCAAACTCTTGCTCATTTAGAAAAGTTCCTCAGATGGGATATAAATGATCCTATTAGAGAAAATAGAAATAACTTATTTATTGGAAATGAAGATACATATAAATTAATTGAAGAGATGATCAAAACGTCTCGAAAATGTTTCAAAACCCACGCAATTCACGTGGGAATGGACGAATCTTTTGATTTTGGGCTAGGACGTTATTTGGCCAAATTTGGATTTCGTGATCGCATTGAATTATATTCTGAACATTTATCAAGAGTTATTGATATTTGCAAAAAATATGATTTTGAACCAATGATTTGGTCTGATATGTATTTTAGACTTAATGATAAGAACCACGATTATTATGGAAGAAATCCACTTCCTAAAACCACAATAAATTTAATTCCTAAAGATGTTCAATTAGTTTATTGGGATTACTATCATGACAATGTAGAGTTCTATGATTCGATGATTAGAAACCATCTTGAAACTAATAGAAAAACTATATTTGCGGGCGGAAGCTGGCGTTGGTCAGGATTTGCAACTAGTTTGCATAATTCATATAAATTTAATATGGCTGCTCTAAAAAGCTGCGTTTCCCATGGAGTTAAAGATGTATTTTTAACTGCTTGGGGAGATAATGGTAATGAATCTAGTGTTTATAGTTCATTGCTTTGTTTGGCCCAATATAGTGCCTTCTCTTATTATAATGAAGACATTGAGCAACATATCGAATCAATGCTAAACGTTATAGTCGGTGAAAGCATTGAAAGTATGTTGTCTTTAGATTTACCGAATATGCCTGATAAGAGGGTCTTAGCAGCTCCTTATAATCCAAGTAAATTTTTCTTTTATCAGGATATTTTATTAGGGCTATTTGATAGTCAAAGAAAACCTCAATTCTCAAAAAATTATGCGGAATTTGCACAAGTTTTAGAAAAAAATAGCAAAAAAAGCAAAAAATTTGCATATATGTTTAATACTCTATCTGACTTATGCAAAGTATTGGAAATCAAGGTTGATGTTGGTGTCAATTTGAGACAAGCATATAAGTCCAAAAATAAAAAAGAAATGGACAACATCGCTAATAAAGTTTTACCCGAATTATTAAATAGAATTGAAACATTCAGAAATTCTTTAGAGATCCAATGGAATCACGAAAATAAGATATTTGGTTATGAAGTTCTTGATGGAAGAATTGGATTTTTAACTGCCAGAGTTAATTTTGCGATTAAAGTTGTAAATCAATATTTAAGAGGCGAATTAAAAGAACTACAAGAATTAGAAAAAGATATCTTACCTTATGGTGGGAACGATTACGAAATATCCTGGAACGAGTGGACTTCTACTGTTTCGGCAGGAAGCTTATAGTAATAAAATTTTAAATGATTGTTAATTCACTATCGGTATCGAATAAGTGAATTTTATCTTGTTGAATTTTTAGTTTCATTTTTGTGCCAGTATTAATTAATTTTTCGGTTAATACTTTGCTAAGCACATTTTTACCACCGAAATCAAAATGTATGTAGTATTGATCACCTAATAATTCAGAAAGTTTAACTTCTATTTCCATTGAGTCTTTTTCATTTGCCTCAACAATATTTTCTGGTCTTATGCCAAAGATAATATCATGAGATTCACCATGAATAATTTTGTCTAATCTAAGGACTAAATTTTTCTTTTTCTTCGTCAAATCCTCATATTTTTGATTAAATTCCGCAATATCTTTTTGAGAATGATGCTTTTTATTGAACTCTCTTAATTCATTATCAAGTCTTTCATAATAACTTGCTTCATTTCTAGTTTCTTCAACATATTTTGTTCTATAGAAAAGATCGTGAGCTTCAATTTGCTCTTTGGTCAATTTGATTGTGTTTCCATCTTTAAAAACGATGGCACCATTATCATATTTTGCGTTAATGACATTCATAGCTGGAGAACCAATAAAGCTGGCGACAAAAAGGTTAGCAGGATTACGATAAATATCTCTTGGACAACCGATTTGTTGAACAACTCCTAATTTCATAACGACAATACGATCTGCCATTGTCATAGCTTCAGTTTGGTCGTGCGTGACATAAATAGTGGTTGCGCGTAATTTTCTATGTAGATTAATAATTTCGCTTCTCATTTGAACACGAAGTTTTGCATCAAGGTTGCTTAAAGGTTCGTCCATTAAGAAAATACGTGGATTTCTTACAATGGCTCTACCAAGAGCAACACGTTGTCTTTGACCACCAGATAATTCTTTTGGCTTCTTCTTTAATTGGTCAGTTATTTCAAGTATTTTTGCTGCCTCTTCAACTCTTTGTTTGATGAGTGGCTTTGAAAAATGTCTCACTTTCAAGGCAAAGGCCATATTGTTATAAACTGACATATTTGGATAAAGGGCATAATTTTGGAAAACCATAGCAATATCCCTGTCTTTTGCCAATAAATCGTTTGCTCTTTCACCATTAATATATAAATCACCAGAAGAAATATCTTCTAATCCAGCAATCATTCTTAATGTTGTAGATTTACCACATCCAGAAGGTCCGACAAAGACAACAAATTCTTGTCTTTTTATATCTAAATTAAAATTATGAACAGCGTGAAACTTGTTGTCATAAATTTTATTAATATTTACCAAAGAAACATATTTATCATCATATGGTCCAGGTTTAGTTTTGTCCTCAAATAATTTTTGGACTTCTTCTTCACTAACTTTTTGCCAAGGTAATCTCATAATTTCCCCCTTTATTAATATTATATTGTTGGATTTATTTCGCAATAACCAGTTGCAGTTGTCCATCCATTAAGTCTAAAATACACCAAATTAACATTTATAGGAGTACCTTCAATCTTTGTAAGCGCACTTAATGTAAATGTAAATCTCATATACCCATCATCTAAGGTTCTAACACTGATTCCAGCATATGTTTCAGATGTTGTTTCGCAATTTAAGTTGTAATATCCAAGGTAATTACTCCAACCGTCACCTAACATCATTGCAATCTTGGTGGTAGCATCACTTGTGAATTTAACATCCATAACAAATGTTCCGGTTGCTATCGGAATTGGTGCGATATCTTTTGTAAATTCAATGTCTGGACCAAATTGTTGGCCACGAATTATTTCTCCAGCATCTGGGTCGACTTCTATTAAACCTCCAGTTGTTGTCCAGGCACCTCTTATATAAATAAACGTAACTTTGGTTGGATTATTTTGCATATCTTTCAATGATGAAATGTCAAATGTTGCTCTAACATATCCATCATCTGTTACGGCAACGCTAACACCTTCATATTTTTTGTCATTAACAGTTCCGTATGCTGTAAATCCAAAATAACCGAAATAATTGTCCCAGTCATCCATGAGAGCGATATATGCAGCATCGTTAATATTTTTACTTGAGCATTTGACATCTAATACTAATTTATCACCCTGTTGTTTCACATTCGTTAAACGAATTTCACAATCTTCGCCACCGTTGAAGGAAACTGGATTACGTTTTATTGTTCCTTTTGGTAATAAATCGTAATTGTCGATTGCTAAGCGCATATCATAGCCATCATATGATGCTAATGATGAACTAGCTTTTAACGAAATCATTTTAATTTCAGATAATGATGTAATACCGAATAATTTCTTTAAATTCCATTGAACTTGTGTCCATTCATTACCGCTAACTGATGTTCTGGTGACTGAGAAATCATCTAACCATTTATCTTTAGAACTATCATCTGGGTCAACAATAACAACACTTAAACCCACAGTTAGTGAGCCTGTTACTAAATTTTTAACGTCAACTGTGACTGTTGGTTCGCATTTTTCAGCTGTTTGAAGAGTTACAAATTTAGAGCAATCAACTCCGCCCTTGTGGATTAATCTATTTAGGATTGCTCCGGCTTTATATAGTTCAATTCCACGATAATGATATTCAATTGAAGAATTACTATTTTCACCAGAAACTTCGCTAAAGTTATTTCTTGTTTGAATATCTGAATATGTAGAAACTGCTTGATAATCTAATGGATCCACAACAGCTTTGTCATCATTAGTAGATGAAGTTAAAGCATTTAATGAAACATTGTCAAAGAAGTCATAAGCTTCTACTTTTACGCTATAATTTTCTGCTACTGGGATATCTTTTAAGATATAGTAGTTATCTTGTTTAGTTTCACAATATTTATAATAATTACTGACTACATCATACGATTTTGAACCATTTACTGTGATTTTATAATGTTCACAGAAATGATATTTACTAACATCTGGGAATAAGACAGTCATTTGATTATTTACTTTATCAACGCCGAATCTTACTTCATCAGTGGTTTCCCATGATAATCCTTTTGCACCATATAAATCTTCACTTGCTTTTTGATTTTGGAATCTATCATTTGTGTATGTGAAGTTAGCTTTTGATTTAATAGCTGGAATTCTCCAAGTTTCTCCAACTTTTCTGGCAGGATTTTCTATATCTGTAAAATATTTATCAACTGTAAAAGAATGATCTTCACTTACATCAACAACTTGAATTGTTGGAGTGTAGGCATAATCAAAATTAACATTATCAAGCATTTTGTCTGAGATTTTTGAACCGTTACCATCTATATTGTAGTAACCATCACAGACAACAGCACTCTTTTGAGGCATTCTTGAATATGATGAGCTACCTAAATTAATAGTGGTGAAATTCACTTGATTGATACTTCTTTCGTTAATTCCTGGATAGTGTGTATCGCCGGTGAAAACAACAGCATTTGGAGTATCTGCTAATAATGTTTCGAGAGTGACTGAGTCTGGTCCTTGACCTTGTCCGTGTGTCATAGAAGTGGATAAAGCGTAGTGATATTCTACGAAAATTGGTCCGCCTTTTTTGACTGAGTCTATTTGTTTGATTTCATTTAACCAATTTTCTAATTCTGTATATAATTCTGTGGAAATAGTACCGTTACTATTGATTCCAGAAATATTTAAGAAAGGTATTCCATTAATTACTTTGTAATATGTTGGAACAGTAGAATTGTTATTTCTTGGATATTTAACAGCACTTTCTCTTATTAAATTAGGTGAAGATATGCGTGCGTGAGATTTAAATAAGGCAACCGCATCATTAGTGTTAAATTCTGGTTCTTGTTCAGTTGTTCCCCACCACCATTCGTGGTTACCCATATTCCATACGAATTCTGGATAATTGGCCTCATTCGTGCCATAAACACTTTTTAATATTCTTTCGAAATAATCGTAATAATATGTGTTTGCTTGGTTAGTGATGTCACCATTCATGACGATTAGTTTAATATCGTTATCTTTGCAATATTGTAAGTGACTTGTTAACGCCAAACCAGCATTTGTGGTGCCACCTAAATTGGTTTCTGCTTCGCCTGGAATTTTAGTGTCATTACATAATTGAACATCTGCGAATATTGCAAATTTTAATGCAGATTTAGGATCAGCAATTGTGACTGTATAAGTAGTATCTTTTTTAACTTGTGATTCCTCATAAGTAACAGTAATTGTCTGACTTCCTGGAATAGTTGAATCGAATCCTTCATATTGACAAGAATTTGAAACATCTTTAGTTGTATTATTGCTATATGTAGCAGTTACAACAGGTAGAGTAAACGCTTCTTCGTAATTGTAAGTTGTTTTGCTTGTTGTAGCATCAACTTCGATTTTTGATAAAACTGGGGCTGGAGTATTGTTTTGTCCACACCCAATTAAAGACGTTAAAAAAACGGTTGTTGAAATTGCTAAACAAAAAAGTTTTCTTTTTGACATAGGCACACCTCTTATTTCTGCTTAAATTATATTTAATTTATTTTATAATATCAACATTTTTAAACTGGATTTAAAAAATGAATGTAAAAATATATTTTTGAGTATAAAATCATATTGAATATAAAATGTTATTGAAGATTTTAAATTTTCAGATAGGTTGAAAAAATTATGAGAATTTATTTAATTAACCCAAAACAAAAATGGCACAAGGCTAATTTACATTGCCATACAACAAATTCTGATGGAAATTTAACGCCATTAGAGATGAAAAAGTTATATCAGGAACACGGTTATTCAATAGTTGCTTTTACTGATCATGAATTACTATTTGATTCAAGTTATTTAACTGATGAAAATTTTGTTGCTATAACTGCAAGCGAATACTCAATAAGTGATTTAAAAAACCCTGCATATCGCACATATGTTGCTCGAGATGAAAACGGAAATGTTCATTGGAGAGACATAAAAACTATCCATTTAAATTTATTTTCTAAAGATCCTCATAGTACCTTTCATATCGCGACATCTTATGAAAATTTAACTGATTATCATACAAAAAAATATAGTCCAAATAAAATAGAAGTAGATGGCTATCATAGAGTATTCACTAAAGAGAGCATTCAAGAAGTTATTGATAGGGCAAATAAAGCCGGTTTTTTAGTTCAATTTAATCATCCGAACTGGTCTTTAAACACAAGGGAAGATTATATTGATTTAAAAGGACTTTGGAGTTTAGAAATATTAAACTACGGAACTGAATTAGAAACAGGTGCTGAATATTGCATTAATATCTATGATGATATGTTAAGAAGCGGGCAAAAATTATTCTGCTCAATGGGCGATGACAACCATAATAGGGATAAAACAGCAGTTGATTCGTTCGGGGGTTTCAACTATGTTGGAGTTGATAATTTAACTTATGATGAGGTTATGCACTCTCTAGAAGTTGGTAATTTTTATTGTTCTAATGGACCAAAAATTAAATCGTTATATATTGATACAAAAGATGGAAAAATATATGTTAAATGTTCTAAAGCTGTGAATATAATTTTTGTTTCTTATAACAGAGGATTTAGAAATTATTCAGGCGAAAATCTAACAACTGCTGATTTCAAAATTTTCGGAAAAGAAGAATATTTTAGAATTACCGTTAAAGATAAATATGGAAAAGTCGCCCACACTCATGCGTATTATTTAAAGGATTATGGTTATTAATATGAGACATGTTGTTATTGATACTGGTTGCCTTCACTTATTAAAAGACGATAAGAAAGTTTTAGATATGATTAAAGCGTCAGGATTTGAACACTTTGATATGACTTTATTTTGGAAAGGCGAAACAGAACATATTGGTGTTGGAGATGATTATTTAGACAACGCTAAAGAATTGAGAAAATATGCTGATTCGCTAGGCTTAAAATGTGAACAATCTCATGCATATTTTACTTCTGGCATTGATCAAGAATCTCTTAACAGAAGAATCGAATATATACAAAAAGATATGAGAATTGCAGAGATTTTGGGTGCAAAAGTCATTGTTATTCATCCACTTGCAAAGGTATCGTTTGAAGAAAATGTCAAATTTTTTAATCATTTTATTCCGCTTGCTCACGAGTTGAATATTCGTATTGCTATTGAAAATATTTGGGACGCTATTGATGGCAAACCAGTACCGATGATTTCATCTCAACCTGATGAATTTTTGAAATTTTTAGATGCACTTAATGATGATTACGTTGGAGTGTGTTTGGATATTGGTCATGCAGAAATGGAAGGCCTTCATACATCGGCAGTTGAAATGATTAATGCATTAGGATCAAGAATAATTGCGCTTCATATACACGACAATAATAAGGTAAATGATTTGCATCAAATGCCTTATACAAATCAAATAAATTTTAAGGCAATTTTAGATGCGCTTAAAAAAATAAAATATAAAGGAAACATCACATTTGAGGTTGAAACTTGTTACTCTCATGGAGAAAATCCTGATATGAATGTTCCGTTTGAGCTTTATCCAGCCTTTTTAAGACTAGAATTAGAAATTGGTAAATATTTCGCGAACTATTTGGATGTAGAATAACTGCAACATTATATAATTTAAGCTAAAAAATTAATTTTTTGATTAGGTGTGAAGAAATTTATACCTATTTATTATTGAATAAATACATTGCTTTCATTAAAATAATACGTGCTGACTATTATTAATAATAGCTATAAAGGAGGAAATTATGGCGCATTTACAAGGTCAAGCTGTAAAACAAATTACAGAAATTGTAGAACGTTACAAAAATGAAAGAACTCCATTGATGATGATTCTCAGTGATATTCAAAAGGAATATGGTTACATTCCACTTGAAGTCCAAGAATTAGTTTCAGATTTAACAGGAATTCCCGTTTCTGAAATCTATGGTGTTGTTACATTTTATTCGTTCTTCTCATTAACACCAAAAGGAAAATATGTTGTTGGTGTTTGTTTAGGAACTGCATGTTACGTAAAGGGTTCCCAATTAATTTTGGATAAATTTTCAGAGTTACTCAAAATTAAACCAGGCGAAACAAGTGAAGATGGATTGTTTACTTTAGATGTCTTACGTTGTGTTGGAGCATGTGCTATTGCACCAGCCGTGAGCATTAATGGTAAAGTTTATCCACAAGTTCAAGTTTCTCAAGTTCAGGGAATCATTGATGAATATAGAGCAAAGGAGAATAAATAATTATGGCAAAGATTAAAACAAGTGATGAATTAATCAAAAAAAGTAATGATTGTTCTTCCTGCTTAGATGCAAAATTTAAGGGTCTTAAAGGAAAAAGGGCTATTGTTGTTTGTGGTGGTACTGGATGTTTATCATCTGATAGTTCATCAATCTTAAAAAGATTCCAAGAATTAATTAAAAAGAATGGCATGGAAGATAAAGTTACCGCAAATATCGTTGGATGTTTCGGTTTCTGCTCACAAGGACCATTCGTTAAAATCTTCCCAGAAGAAACCTTATATACAAAGGTGAAAGTTGCTGATGCAGATGAAATCTTTGAAAAAGATATAATGGGTGGAGAAATCGTTGATAGATTGCTTTTTGTTGATCCACAGACTCATGAAAAAGCAAGTAAACAACACGAAATTAACTTCTATAAACTTCAAAAAAGAGACGTTGCATTAAGAGGTAACGCTGAAATTAATCCTGAAGATATTGAAGAAGCAATCGGAAGTGGAGCTTTCCTCGCTCTTAACAAAGCTCTTCATATGTCTAGACAAGATGTAATTACAGAAGTATTAAATAGTGGTTTAAGAGGTCGTGGTGGTGCCGGATTCCCAACAGGAAGAAAATGGCAATTCGCTTACGATGTTCAAAGCGATGAAAAATATGTTGTTTGTAATGGTGATGAAGGCGATCCTGGCGCATTTATGGATCGTTCTATCATTGAAGGTAACCCAATCAACGTTATTGAAGGAATGATGATTGAAGGATATGCAATTGGCGCTCAAAATGGTTATTTCTATATCCGTGCAGAATATCCTGTTGCAGTCGATAGATTAAAGAATGCTATCAAACAATGTGAAGAATTAGGTTTATTAGGTGACCATATTTTAGGAACTGATTTCAGTTTCCGTTGTCACATTAGACTTGGTGCTGGAGCCTTCGTTTGTGGCGAAGAAACAGCACTATTAAATAGTATCGAAGGACAACGTGGTATGCCACGTCCACGTCCTCCATTCCCAGCTGTTAAAGGTTTATGGGATAAACCATCAGTTATCAATAACGTCGAAACATTAGCAAACGTCCCTTATATTTTAAGAGAAGGCGCTGATGCATATGCCAAAATTGGTACTGAAAAATCAAAAGGTACTAAAGTATTTGCTTTAGGTGGAAAAGTTAATAATGTTGGATTAGTTGAAGTTCCAATGGGAACTACATTAAGACAATTAATTTATGATATTGGTGGTGGAATTCCAAATGGCAAAAAATTTAAAGCCATTCAAACAGGTGGTCCATCTGGTGGATGTTTAACTGAAAAAGATCTTGATACGCCAATTGATTATGATAACTTAATCGCTGCCGGAAGTATGATGGGCAGTGGTGGCGCTATCGTTATGGATGAAGACAACTGTATGGTTGATGTTGCTAAATTCTATATGACATTCATTTGTGATGAATCATGTGGTAAATGTTCTCCATGCCGTATCGGAACAAAACGTTGTTTAGAAATCCTAGAAAAGATTACTGAAGGAAAAGGAACAATGAAAGATCTTGATGAACTTAAGACACTTGCCAATGTCATCAAGAGCAATTCACTATGTGGATTAGGACAAACCGCTCCAAACCCAATTCTTTCAACAATGAAATCATTCTATGATGAGTATGTCGCACATATCGTTGATAAAAAATGTCCTGCTCATGTTTGTAAGAGCTTGATGCAATATAAGATACTTCCTGAGAAATGTGCAGGATGCGGATTATGTGCTAGAAACTGTCCAGCTGGAGCAATCAACAAGACTGACAAAGTCCCTGCTGGTAAACCAGAAACATTCCCACTTAGAGTTCATGAAATTGATCCAGATAAGTGTGTAAAATGTGGATTGTGCCAAGCAAATTGTAAATTTGGTGCAATTATTAAGGACTAAGGAGGAAACAAATCATGGCTTTAGTAAATATTAAAATTGAAGGTCAATCTTTCCAAGTCGAACAAGGCTTAACAGTATTAGAAGCATGTAGAAAATGTGGATTCAATATCCCAAGCTTATGTGCATTCAACCATGGCGAATGTTCTAGAGCAAGCTGCCGCGTCTGTTTAGTTGAAGTTAAAGGTGCCAGAGGATTAGTTGCTTCTTGTGTCTATCCTGTAAATGAAGGAATGGAAATTTCCATATCTTCTGTACGTGCTAGCGAAGCTAGAAGAGCATCCGTTGAATTATTACTTTCCAACCACAGAAAGAACTGCTTGGAATGTGAAAAGAATGGCCACTGTGAACTTTTAGAAGTCGCTAAAATGGTCGGTGCTAGAGATGGTGTTTTTGAAGGAAGCAAAACTCCTGCAACGATTGATCATCTTGCTCCATCATTAATTAGAGAAACTGATAAATGTATTTTATGTGGACGTTGTATTGCTAGATGTAAATCTGCTCACGGCATTGCTATTTTAGGTTTTGAAAACCGTGGATTTAATACAATTGTTTCACCTGTTGAAAATAGAAGCTTTGCCACATCTCCATGTATTCAATGTGGTCAATGCGTCACAGTTTGTCCAACTGGAGCATTATTAGAAAATAGTGAAATTTCAAAAGTCGATGAAGCAATGAAAGCTGGAAAATTGGTTATTGTTCAAACTGCTCCAGCAGTCAGAGCCGCTATCGCTGAAGAGTTTGGAGAAAAGATTGGAACGCCAGGAACAGGCAAGATGGTTGCTGCCTTACATAGACTTGGTTTCTATCGTGTATTTGATACCAACTTTGCAGCTGATTTAACCATCATGGAAGAAGCTTCAGAATTATTAAAAAGAATAAAAAATAATGGAGTTTTGCCGCAAATTACGTCATGTTCACCAGGTTGGATTAACTATTTAGAATACTATTATCCAGAACTTGAAAAACATGTTTCGACTTGCAAATCACCACATATGATGATGGGTGCAATTATTAAAACTTATTATGCTCAAAAACATGACTTAGATCCTAACAATATTTTCGTTGTTAGTATCATGCCATGTACTGCTAAAAAATATGAGAGACAACGTAAGCAAATGCCTAATGATGTTGATGCAGTTTTAACAACACGTGAATTAGCTAAATTAATCAAACGTGCTGGCATCAACTGGAGCAAATTACCAGAAGAAGAATTTGATAATGATTTATTAGGCGAATACAGCGGTGCTGGTGTCATCTTTGGTGTTACAGGTGGCGTTATGGAAGCTGCTTTAAGAACTACATATTTCTGGCTCACTGGTAAAGAACATGCTGCTATTAATTTTGATGCAGTAAGAGGCCTGGAAGGTGTTAGAGAAGCTGCTATTGAAGTCAATGGTACAACTATTAAAGTTGCTATCGCTTCAGGAATGAAAAACGCCAAGATTTTACTTGAACAAATTAAAGCAGGAACTTCACCATATGCATTTATTGAAATTATGGGCTGCCCAGGTGGATGTATCAATGGCGGTGGACAACCATACGTTAAACCTTTATTCTTACCAAATGAAGATTTCAATATTTTAGATACATACCGTAATAAACGTGCTAGTGTCTTGTATAGCGAAGATGAAAAACAAGTTGTTAGACAATCACATAATAACAAAGATGTTCAACGCTTATATCAAGAATTCTTAGGCGAACCAGGTAGTGAAATTGCTGAAAAGTTACTTCACACCTCGTACGATATCAATCGTGAAAAATATCCAAACAAATAGTAAAATTTAAATTGATTATTGAAGAGCCCCATAGGGGCTTTTCTTTTTATATATAAAAATTTTCATCTTATTAGCGATAATAAATATACAAGATTTTTGGTTATAATATATAATAATTAAGCGAGATAATTTTATGAAAATTACTTTATACAATTCACTTTCAAATAAATTAGAAGAATTTGTTCCTTTAAAAGAGAATGAAGTCTCAATGTATGTTTGTGGCCCAACGGTTTATAATTACCCACACATAGGAAATATGCGACCAGTAGTTGTCTTTGATACATTAAGACGATTTTTAACATATTTAGGTTACAAAGTTACTTATGTCAGCAACTTTACTGACGTTGATGACAAAATTATTAATGAAGCTAAAAAAGAAAATAAAACAGAAAAGGAATTAACTGAATTTTATATTAATGAATTTAAAAAAGTCACCGCAGAAATCGGCTCTTTATTACCAAATATAACCCCAAAAGTAACTGAATATATCGATAAGATAATTAATTATGTGAGTAACCTTGTTAATCTAGGAGCCGCTTATGTTGTTGATGGCGACGTATATTTTAGAGTAAGCAAAATCAAAGATTATGGTTCACTAAGTGGAATTAACGTTGATGATCTAATTGTTGGAGCTAGAATAGAAGAAAATTCTCAAAAAGAATCCCCACTTGATTTTGCATTATGGAAAAAAACAAATGTTGGAATTTCTTGGGATTCACCTTGGGGAAAAGGACGTCCAGGATGGCATACTGAATGCTGCGTTATGATTGATACTATATTTGATCAACATTTCATTGATATTCATGGTGGTGGTTATGATCTAAAATTCCCACATCACGAAAATGAAATTGCACAGTCAGAAGCTACGCACGGTAATAAGATTGCAAAATATTGGATGCATAATGCCTTTATTAATTTTGGAAACGAAAAAATGAGCAAGTCTTTAGGCAATGTTATTTATGCAAAAGACATGATAGAAAAATATGGTGGACCAGTTACAAGATTAGTTATTTTAAGTGCTCATTATCGTCAACCTGTTAATTTTACTGATGAAACCGTTTTAGCTTCTTCTCAAGAAGTAAATAAAATGAAAATGGTAGTGAAGCAATTAGCTTTAAAACTCCAAATTGAAAATATTGATTTAAGTTTAGGCAAACCTTTGTATATAAATGACTTTTTGGCAAGTCTTTCTAATGATTTGAATACTAGTAATGCGCTTAAGTGTTTGTATGATGTAATTAAAGCTGCAAATTTAGAAATTCGCCAAAAAGACGTGGATTTTGCAAAGTTAAATGATTATTTTAAAACTTTAAATGATATGTTTTATATTTTGGGTCTTGATATTCCTTATACAAAATTAACTGAAGAAGATAAGGAAATATTTAATCAATACAATAAATCAAAATTAGAGAAAGATTTTGCTAAAAGTGATGAACTAAGAAATCTATTAATTAGCAAAAATATTATGTAAAGAAGTATTTATTATGACTAAGGAAATAAGTGAAAATATTATCTATGGGAGGAACCCAGTTAAAGAAGCTTTGAAAGCCGATAGAGTTAAGAAAATTTTCCTTAAAGAGGGTTTTAGTGATAAAGAAGTTTTGGGTTTGATTAACAAACAAAATATAGAAATCAAATCTGTTCACATTCACGAATTAGACAATATGTGTGATGGTGTTCATCAAGGAATAGCAGCATTTATAAAGCCTTATTTTTATGTTAGTGTCGATGAGATAATTCAAAAATCAAAAAAGGTCGAAAAACCAATAATCGTAATACTTGATGGAATTAATGATCCACATAACATGGGTGCCATCTTAAGAGCCTGTGATGTTTTTAATGTAAGTGGGTTAATTATTTCAAAGCACAATCAAGTTCCTCTAAATGCTACTGTCGCAAAAACTAGCGCAGGTGCAATTAACTATATTCCTGTCGCGGCTTGCACTAATTTGAATCAAACAATCAAAGAGCTAAAAGATAATGGATTTTGGATTGTTTCTTCTGACGGTATTGGTGAGAAAAGTTACTTAGATTTAAAATATGATTTTCCTACTGTATTAGTTATAGGAAGTGAAGGATTTGGAGTTTCACAATTATTATTAAAAAACTCGGATTTTGTAGTGAAAATTCCGCAATATGGTCATGTTAATTCCTTAAATGCATCTGTTGCGGCAGGCATTTTGTTAGCTAAGATAAGAGGGTAGTTAATTTTAGATATGGATACCTCCTGAGAAAGGAGGTTTTTTCATATAAAACGTATTTCTGATGAGAAGCTGATTTCTGCTATTCAAGACGGTGATGCTAATGCTGAATTTAAACTCTATGAAAGATATAGTCGCTTCTCATACAAAATCGCAAAACAATACTTTGATATAAATTATGATAGTGGGATAACTTATGAAGAGTTTTATAGCGTTGCTTTAAGTTCTATTTATTTTGCTTTAAGAACATACAAAAACTCTCAGAAAACTTTCTATCCATATTGGCGATCTGTTGTTACAAAACAGATGTACACATATATAAAAGAAAATTCATATTGTTTTGGTGCCAGAATGTTTAGAGGATTATCTTTAGATGAATTTGTTAGGGATGATATTGATTATAGATTTGAGTCTATTCTTTCATTAAAGGAAGATGATACTGAATCAGAAAATATATTCCCACATAATCGAAAAGATGTTGCCTTTACAGATGAAGAGAAAAAAATAATGAAAATGTTAGCTGATGGCCTTTGTAATGATGATATTGCATTACAGTTAAATATGTCTAAGCCACATCTATATTATTTGAGAAGAAAGATTAAGACTAAAATGGCTATTATTATGTCTAAATGATATTTTATATAAAATATATACTGTGATATAATATAGCGCATGAACGCTATTGAAATCAGAAATTTAAATTTCTCTTATACTTCTGACAAAAAGATTTTGAAAAATCTTTCTCTAGATATTAAACGTGGTTCATTTGTCTCGTTATTAGGAAATAATGGATCTGGGAAAACAACGTTAACTAAACTGCTTGTTGGTTTACTTTCTCCTGATTCCGGTGAGATATCTGTTGAAGGCGTTTTGCTAGAGAAGAAGACAATAAATGAAATACGAAAAAATGTAGTAATAGTTTTTCAAAATCCTGATAATCAATTTATCGGTGCGACTGTTGAAGATGATATTGCTTTTGGCTTGGAAAATAGACAAATACCTAGAGATGAAATGCTTAAAATTGTGAGCAAATACGCATCTCTGGTTGATATGTCTGATTTCATTAATCGTGAGCCTTCATCTCTTTCAGGAGGGCAGAAACAGAGAGTGGCTATTGCGGGGGCTTTAGCCTTATCTCCAAAGATTTTAATTCTAGATGAATCTACTGCCATGCTGGACCCAAAAGGGAAAAGTGAAATTATCTCATTAATCCAGGATTTGCGCAAAAATATGCCTGAATTGACAATAATTTCAATTACTCACGATATGGAAGAGGCTGCTTTGTCCGATCGTATTTTATATTTAAAAAATGGTGAAATTGTTGCAGATGATTCTCCGGACAATTTATTTTTGAATGAGAAATTTGTTGAGGAAAATCATATAAAATTGCCATTTATTTATCTGTTGAAAAAAGAGCTGAATAAACAACTACTTTCTTCTTCTGGAAATACGATTGAGGAGGTTATTAAAAATGTCTTTAAGAACTAATAGCCTATTCTTTTCGTATACTCCAAAAAATAAAGATAAAATTTATGCAATTCGCGACATAAATATTGATATACCTTTGGATAAGACGACAGCCATTGTTGGAAAGACCGGTAGTGGTAAATCAACGTTAATACAAACATTCAATGCTTTATTATTGCCTACCGAGGGAAGTGTTGAGGTTGCTAACTTTGTAGTTACAAACAACAGACGCAAAAACAAAGCCAATAAAGATTTAAGAAAATATATTGGTATAGTTTTTCAATTCCCTGAATATCAATTATTTGAGGAAACAGTTTTAACTGATGTTAAATTTGGACCTAAAAACTTTGGTGATAGTGACGAAGTTGCTACTAAGAAAGCCAAAGTTGCTTTAAGTATGCTTGGAATAGATGAATCATACTACGAAAGATCACCTTTTGAACTATCTGGTGGCGAAAGACGAAAGGTGGCTCTAGCAGGTATTTTAGCTATTGATCCAGACATTATTATTTTTGATGAACCAACAGCAGGATTAGATAATAAAAGTGTCGATGAATTATTAGATATTTTTACTAATTTACGAAAAATAGGTAAGACAATTATAGTTGTTACACATGACATGAATTTGGTCTATGACTTCTGCGAAAATGTAGTTGTTTTAGAAAACGGGCAAGTTGTGTATCAAGGTTCGCCAAAATCATTATTTTCATGCAATTCTCAATTGTTTTCATTGAATTTACCAAATATTGTCAAAATTATTTATGAAATTTCTAAGTATAATTCTAATATTTCAAATTCAAATATTAAGACTTTGGAAGAAGCAATTCAATTTATCAAAGAGGTCAAAAAATGAACAACATAACTTTTGGCCGATATACAACAGAAAATACAGTTGTTCATAAGTTAGATCCACGAAACAAAATTGTGCTCATGATTCTTTTAATGATCACGATATTTTTGCCTTTTCAAGTGTGGTCAACAACATTAATTCTTACCGGATTAGTTCTTGCGTTTTTGATTGTTGTAATGTTTTTAAGTAAAGTTAATTTCTTGGATTTATTTAGAAGCATTAAAGGTATGTGGTTTTTAATACTATTTTTAATGGTTATTTATTTCTTTATTCCTGATAAAAGCTATACTTTACCAATTCCAGGCACACCGTTTTATTATGATGCATTTTATAGATGCGGATATATCGTACTTCGATTGATCATGTTATTATCTATAACCACAATATTAACAACAACTACTAAGCCTATGGATTTAACCTATGGTTTAGAGTTTTATATGTCTCCATTAAAAGTCATTCACTTCCCTAGCCATGAAATAGCTATGACTTTGTCTATAGCATTAAGATTTATACCAACATTGCTTGATGAAACTAATCGTATTATTAAAGCGCAATCATCAAGAGGTGTAGATTTTGAACATGGTGGTATTTTTAAGAAATTTAAAGCTATTATTTCCTTAATAATTCCTTTATTTGTATCAGCGATTGAAAGAAGCGAGGAACTCTCAAATGCAATGGAAGTGAGAGGATACAATCCAAAAAGCAAGCGTAGCAGATATAGAATGTTAAAATTTCATTGGTGCGATTTATTTGCATTTTTAATTGTTGGTGCGATTTTTGGTGGAATTTTAACGCTTTCAATTTATGATCAAAACATTATTCAAATAAATATTATTTATGCAATATTTGGAAAAATGCCTTTGTTTTAGAGTGGAATTTCATGAGAATTTTAGTTTATTGTAGTTATTGCGGCACTAATTATATTGGATGGGAAAAACAAAAAGAAGGGAAAACCATTCAAGGAGAAATTGAAGCAGTTTTAAGCAAATTTTTTAATCGTCAGATTTCAATTTTTGCCAGTGGCAGAACTGATGCTGGTGTTCATGCAGTAAGACAAACATTTCACTTTGATATTAGTGAGACGAGTGTTGATTTAAATAAGATGAAATATAACTGCAATTTGATGTTACCAAAAGATATTAAATTGCATAAAGCTATTAAAGTTAAAGATGATTTTAATGCCCGTTTGTCTGCTAAATACAAAACATATAAGTACATCATATATTGTGAAGATAAAAACGTATTTCAGAATAACCTTTCCTACATTTGTCCGTACAAAATAAATACAATTAAATTAATGAGAGCATTAACCCACTTTTACGGAACTCACAATTTTCAAAATTTTACATCAAAGGAAACTGATGAAACTAATTTTGTAAGAACTATTTATCGCATAAGAGTAAATAAGATTGGGAAAAGGATAGAAATAACAATTACAGGAAATGGTTTCATGAGATACATGATTAGATATATAATAGGTTATTCAATTGAAGTTGCTTTGGGAAAACAAACGATGGAATCGATTAAAAATTTATTAAATAGATCAAATAGAAAAATTGTTTCAACCAAAGCGCCAGCACAGGGTTTATACTTATACAAAGTTATTTATTAATCATTTAATAAGTGAATTTTATATGTTATTATTAGACGTGTTAAAGAGGTAATTATCATGGGAAGAGCACATGAAGTTAGAGCAAAAGCTATGGCTGCTACAGCCGCAGCAAGAAGCGCACTATTTATGAGAGCCAGTAAGGAAATTTACATGGCAGCAAAAAGTGGTGTTCCTGATCCAGATAGCAACTTAGCACTTAGGAGTGCTATTGAAAAATGGAAAAGCCAACATGTTACAAAAGATGTTATTGATAGAGCAATCCAAAAGGCTAAAGGTGGAACAGGTGAATCTTATGAAGAAGGACGCTACGAAGCTTTTGGCCCTGGTGGTTCCTATTTTATTATTGATACATTAACTGATAACACAAATCGTGCACTCACCGAAGTAAGGACATCAATCACTAAAAAAGGTGGTCATATGGGTAGCGTTATCTTTAATTTTATGCAAAAAGGTCAATTCATTTTTGCAGGAACAAATCGTGATGAAGTTGAAGAAACATTAATTCTTTCTGATGTTGATGTTACTGAAGTAAATCAAGATGAAGATTTAATTGAAGTGTTAGTTGAACCTGCTGCATTTAGTAAAGCTCAAGAAGTCTTAAATGGTATGGGAATTAAGGAATTTGAAACTTCTGAAATTACTTTTGTTCCTAATGAATATATAGAAATTTCCGATCCTGAAGATAAACGTAAGTTTGATGAACTTTGTGACATGCTTGATGAACTTCAAGATGTTCAAAATGTTTATCATAATGTTAAGTAGTTATTAATTCATTAATATAGATTTTAGGAAAGGAGGAAAAGTCATGAAAAAGACAATTAGAGGCTTTTTAACCGCTAGTAAAGTTCTTGCAATCGTTGGCATTGTTGCTTTTGCACTTTTATTGATTATTCAACCAATTGTTATTTCTGTTGATTTTGTGAAAGCTTGGAATGGTATAGATCCAAAATTTATTCCACAAGAAGCCCAAAATGCTTTTGTTGGTAATCTTCTTGGCGCCATTGTTCGTAACTTTATCTTAATGGCTTGCTGCATTGCCTCATTGGTTTTAGGTAGCATTTCTAAAAAGAAATTCGCTGTTGCAACTAATCATGAAGAAGTTGTTAATCCAGGTGTTTTAGCTATTATTGCTGGTGCACTCGTTACAGTTTTTGGAATTCCAGCTGGCATTATGATGCTTTGCATGAAACCAGAAAATTTCAAAGAAGAATAAATTTTCTTATACTTTAGAGAAATATTTGAACAATAAGGACGCAGATTTGCGTCCTTTTTTGATGTTTGAGCCAGTGTGCAAACGCTGAGCGAGTTAAATCCCCCAGATAGTCTGGG
>JAKSVI010000010.1 GCA_024408095.1 Bacilli bacterium | reverse complement strand
CCCTAGGGGTCAATCAATAATGCATCCCTTGGATACATATATTGTTAATGAGATGGAAATATATTAACAAACTAACTTTCACAATACAAGCAAAGACAAACGGCATTATATTAAGCCATACTCAGCTATTTATTAAAAAAATTATATTTATATAAAAAAGCATTTTTTTAATGCATAAATTTTATATTTGTGTAAAATATACACAAGACTCTAAGGAGGATAAGTATGCTTAAACTATCAAATATCAAAAAAGATTATACCTCAAAAGGTATTCCAACAGTTCACGCTCTGAAAGGAATAACTTTAAATTTTAGAAGACAAGAATTTGTTGCTATTTTAGGACATTCTGGCTGTGGAAAAACTACCCTTTTAAATATTATTGGTGGCTTGGATCATTACACAAGTGGTGATTTAATCATTGAAGGCAGATCAACAAAAAAATTCAAAGATGGTGATTGGAATACATACAGAAACCATTCTATTGGATTTGTTTTCCAATCTTATAACTTAATTCCACATCAAACAATTCTCAAAAATGTTGAATTAGCCTTAACGATTTCTGGGGTTAAAAGAAAAGAAAGAATTGAATTGGCTAAAAAAGCCTTAGATGAAGTTGGCCTAAAAGGTTTATATGGCAAAAAACCAAATCAATTATCTGGTGGACAATGCCAAAGAGTTGCTATTGCAAGAAGCTTAGTAAATGATCCTGAAATTGTTTTAGCAGATGAACCAACAGGCGCTCTTGATAGTGAAACCAGTGTTCAAATTATGGATTTGTTAGCAAAAGTTAGCAAATCTCATTTGATTATTATGGTTACTCATAACCCAGAACTTGCAGAAAAATACGCGACACGTATTGTTCGAATGAAGGATGGGAAAATTGTATCTGATTCTAAACCTTATAAAGGCGAAACCGAAAAAGAAAGAGAAGTGTTTCAAAAGAAACTAAATACTAAAGTCATTGCAAAGAAGAAAAAATCTTCAATGTCATTTTTCACTGCTGTTGGATTATCATTCTCTAATTTATTTTCCAAATTCAGCAGAACATTGCTTGTCGCGATAGCTTCGAGTATTGGAATTATTGGTGTTAGCTCAATTTTAGGCGTGTCATGTGGTGTTAATAACTATATTGATAAAATGGAAAATGACTTATTAAGTAGTTATCCATTGGCAATTTCTGAACAGGCTGTTGATACCACCTCCTTACTTACTGGTCTATCTAGCCAAGATAAGTCAGAAATCGCTAAATTTGACACATCAACAAAAGTTGGCATGGATTCCATGGTGGCATATTTGATGAGCAAATATACAGATTTTACAAACATTAAAACAAATGATATAAGTGAAGAATTAATCAGTTATATCGATCAAATGCCTGAATCATATTACGCAGCAAAGAATTATGATTATAAAATAGATCCTACAAATAACTTATTTACAAAATTCGTAAAGACTGATTATTCAAGTAGTGAAGAGAAAACTAAAACTAGTATGATTTCGATTAACGGTCTTTCTCAGCAATATATTAAAACATTGAAGACAGTTAATGGCTTTGGAGAATATGCAGCATTTGTTGATTTGTTTACTAACTTTATGAAACAACTTCCTGGTGAAGAAAATTATATTTTGTCTCAATATGACATGCTTGGAAAATCTACCTTCCCAAGCAAAGATAATGAATTAATGCTTGTTACTGATAAAGACACAACATTAACTGACTTAGTTTTAGCTCAAATGGGATATTATCCAGAAAAAGATTTCTTAAATATCGCAAAAAAAGCTGTCAAATCCACTGAGGCACACAAAAAATATATAAATGGTTTGATTTCTGCACAGGAATATTTAGATTTGTTAAAAGAATATGAGGAAAAATACAAATACGAAACCTCATTTAATATGGATGACATTTTGAATCAT
This sequence comes from Bacilli bacterium, assembly GCA_024408095.1. GTDB lineage: Bacteria > Bacillota_I > Bacilli_A > RFN20 > CAG-826 > JAKSVI01. The sequence goes on along the minus strand of JAKSVI010000010.1, from coordinate 40,625 downwards.
GATTTTTATTATTTTCCTCACGATAGCATATATGATGTCGATCCAGACTTTGTTACGCATAAAAATGTAACAATTTCATTAAGTGGCACTATTCCATTTCTTAATTACAGTATTATTTTGGGCTTAAACTATGAAGCAACAACCGATTCCTTACTCGGTACATTAATTGCATTAGATTCAGAAAATAATATTGTCATGAATCAATCACTAATATTGTATCGTGATGTTGATTCGCCGAAACCAGATGAAAATCAATCTATTGTTAATGGTTCGTGGTCTATTAATTATCAAGGTAGTAGTGTAAATCTTGTCATTGATTCTCATATAAGCGAAGAGCCAAGTCCAGACCCAAAAACATCAAATTTTACTGCAACTGCAACCTTAACGACTAATCTAATTGGATTCCCAGTTCCATTAACAAGCGGAAAGATCGTTGAAGTTGATCCAGATACTCCAGATTATTGGTACAACGCCAATATTTCTTTGGAGGATGATATGATTAAAAATCCGGAAAAATACGGAGGCATTAAAGTAAAAGTTAGCGCCATTTTGCGGCCAAAATCCGATACAATGTTTGGTAGCTTATCACGTGGTGTTTATTACACAAAAGCCTTTGCTGAAAGATATATAAACGACTCCTCCAAATCTCAAATTGTTACTTCGTTTAAGGAGCATGTTTTAAACAAAAAATCACAACTATCGACATTTAATGCATATGTCAAATTTTTCTATGATGATTATTCTAAAGATGATGGTACTGAAGGGTTTAAACCCAAAACAAGAGAAGGATATGCGTCAAGTTTAAACAACTCTGGTGGTGGGTTAAATATTTCTAATATTGTTTCAACAATTTTTGGTGGAAGTAGTGATAATTTTAAAAGTGATTCAAGCCATATAAGAAGCCTTGCCGGTTTAAAAGTTACATCCATAAATATGAAAGATGGAATTAGTGTTACCGATGCTTTTAAAAATGCAGAAAAGAACTTGTTAAAAGATAAACCAGTAGGTACAAGGGTTACTTCACCAAATGGATATGATATTTTGGGAACGGTTGTGTCAATAGGTGATTGGAGTGATGCAGAAGGCGGAAGCTTTATAATCTGTGATAATAATGATATTACCAAACTTATAAGTTGTGTTGCTCTTAGAGACAAAGAAGACTTTGATGCGCTCTATATCGGCGCGCCAGTCAAATTGATGAATGTTTATTTTGATGCAACGAAAACTGGTCCTAACGACGACGATATATCAATAACCACTTCATCCAGTACCTTAAAAATAGCAATGGGTGAAGATACTATATATACTGTTGATTTAGTCCCACAAACCATTCAAATTTATCCAAAAAGTTTCAAGACAAAAGATTTGGTGACGAATTATTTAAATAGATGGAATTCTGAGAGTGATTTAGTTATTGGCGGAATGGTTGTTCATAAAACCGAAAGAAAAGAAATAACAGTAACAGACACCATTTCTATCATTGTCAGTACAATTGAAATGTTAGTTACTGCGATTAGCGTGGCGTTAATTGCCTTTACATCATTAAGCTTGGTTGTTTCATGCTTCATGATTGCAGTTATTACGATCATTTCTGTTATGGAAAGAATTAAAGAAATTGGTGTTATTAGATCTCTTGGTGGTCGAAAGAAAGATGTTTCACGCCTGTTTATTGCAGAAAACATTATTTCCGGTATTGCAAGTGGTGCACTCGGTATTGGTATAACTTATATAGTCCAATTAATATTAAATCTTTCAATTGCTCCCTTGGGAATTAAGAACATATGCGATTTACCATGGTATTTAGCTCTTCTAATGGTGGGCATTGCAATCTTGTTAAGCGTTTTAAGTGGATTAATTCCTTCAATTAGAGCAAGCAAGAAAGACCCAGTGTTAGCACTCCGCAGTGAATAACCAAAATGAAAAAAGTTGGTTTAATATCGTTAGGCTGCGATAAAAATCTCGTGGATAGTGAAAATATCCTCGGGCTTTTTGATAAACAAAAATATGAAATTATTAACGATCCATCGCAATCTGACATTATAGTGGTTAACACTTGTGGGTTTATTGAACCAAGCAAAAAAGAATCAATAGAAACAATTTTTGAAATGCTTGCTTACGGCAAAAAAGTAGTTGTGACAGGATGTTTGGTCGAACGCTATTATGACGAATTAAAAAAACAAATTCCTGAAGTGAGCTTATTTATCCCTATTAGAGATTATTATCGATTTAATGAACTTTTAAACTTAATTGATGATGATATTACTACAAAAGGTGGATTAAGTGAAGAATATAGAATTGTATCAACAGGACCAAAAATGGCTTATCTAAAAATAGGAGATGGCTGTTCTAACCATTGTTCTTACTGTGCAATTCCTTTAATAAGAGGTGAATACAAGTCTCGTGACTTCAACTCAATTATTAAAGAAGCTAAAGACCTTGCTGATAACGGCATTGAAGAATTAGTTTTATTAGAGCAAGATACAACAAGATATGGTTTGGATTTAACACCCAGAAAGACAATAGTGGATTTGTTAAAAGAATTACTTAAAATAGAATCTTTCAAGTTTATAAGGTTGCTCTATTTATATCCAGACGAAATTACTGATTCGCTAATAGAATTAATAAGTGAAAATTATGAACGATTAACGCCATATTTTGACGTGCCCATACAGCACTGTGAAGACCATATCTTATCTGATATGAATAGAAGAGGAAATAAAAAGAATTTATATTCACTTTTTAGCAAAATCTCTGCAAAAGTGCCACATTTTGTGTTGAGAACAACGGTTATGGTTGGATTTCCTGGTGAGACAAATGAAGATTTTGAGAATTTATTGAGCTTCATAAAAGAGATACAATTTGATCATTTAGGAGCTTTTACATATTCACGAGAAGAAGGGACAACTTCTTATAATTTTAAAGAACAAATTGACGAGGAAATTAAGAAACAAAGATTAGATAAAATAATGAGGGCCCAACAAGTAATTTCTTATCGAAAAAATAAAACTAGAGTAGGCGAAATTATGTCTGGATTTATTATCGGAAAAGATAAAGACAATTACTTGATTAGAACATATTGGAATGCACCTGGAGAAGTCGATGGCAAAATATTTGTGAAATCAAATAGCGTTCATAAAAATGGTGACTATATTAAAATCAAAATTACTGATGCTTTTGTTTATGATTTATTAGCTGAGGAAATATATTAAATTTTACCTTGATAGAGTATCTACTTATAGTATAATAAATAACGTTGCCTCCTTAGTTAAGTGGTATAACGGGTCCATGGTAAGGATCTATTGGTGGTCCGATTCCGCCAGGAGGCACCAGGTGTAAATTACAGGTTTGATACAAACCTGTTTTTTATATATTGAGGTGGTTACAAATTTTAACCAATTGATTTAATTGGTGACATTGTTTCGCTGTTTAATAATTTTATTGAAGTGGTTACATAATGTAACTGTTAAAAATTTATATGTTGAGCATAATTTTAAACTATGCAAAGCAGACAAATTATTATACTTTTTAACAAGATTTTATTGCTATTAGTAAGTAGTATAATGTTGTCAGGAGATAAATTGTGGAGTGGTTGCGTTGTATTAAAGCATCTATCGATTACATTGAAACTCATATTAAAGAGAACATAAGCATCGAAGATGTAGCGAATAATTCTTATGTTTCAAGTTATTATCTACAAGTTGGTTTTAATATCATGACTGGTTATTCAATAGGTGAATATATAAGAAACAGAAAATTATATTTAGCAGCCCTAGATTTAAAAGATAATAAAAGAATTATTGATGTTGCTTTAGAATATGGTTATGAAACCCCAGAATCTTTTACTAAGGCTTTTAAAAGGTTTCATGAATTTGCTCCATCACAAATTAAGAAAAATAAAATTAAAAAATTTGATCCTCTGACAATAGATATTCAAATTAAAGGAGGAATTGTAGCTAATATGAACTATAAAATTACAGACATGTTTCCAATTAAACTAATTGGATTCGTTAAAGAATTTGATATGGAAACTTCCTATAAGGAAATTCCATTATTTTGGGACGAAATATGTGAGAAGTATTGCTTTCCACACATTTATAAAGGTTTGCCGGCTGAAAACGATTATGAACAAGCAATAGTGGATAATTGCATTGGTGAATTTGGCGTGTGCATTGATTGTAAAGGCACAAAATTCAAGTATTTAATTGCCGGAAAATATGCTGGTGGAAAAGTTCCAGAAGGGATGATGCTTTATGAATTCCCAGCAGGAAAATGGGCAATATTTGATTGTGTTGGGCCATGCCCAGAAAAATTACAAGAACTTAATACAAAAATATTCAAAGAATGGTTGCCGCTTAATAAAGAATTTGAATTAAGAGGTGATGGCAATATTGAATGGTATGATTGCGTTAATGGAGAAAAAACTGATCCAGATTATCACACTCAAATTTGGATTCCAATCAAGTCTGCTTTGAGGTAGGTATCTAAGAAACAATTTTTAAATAATCATTAAACAAGATAAAATATAAATATATTATTTAATATATGAAAAACGACCTTAAAAAATTCTTTGATCAAAGAGCAAAAAAATGGGATTCTTTTGAACATACAGATATAAATATTATTCGTTCGCTGGTTGAACAATTAAATATACGTAATGGCGACTCTGTTCTTGATGTTGGATGCGGAACAGGAATCATTGCTGGTATTTTGCAAGAGTTCTCATCTACTTATGTCGATGCTATTGATATTTCAGATGAAATGATTAAAATTGCAAAAAGAAAATATCGAAGCAATAATTTTATTCATTTCATCTGCGAGGATTTATACACTTTCAAAACTGATAAAAGATATGATTTTTTGGTAATTTATAATGCATATCCTCATTTTTTAGATCCAAAAAAATTAAGTCAAGTTTCTTTTAGCTTGTTAAAAGAAAATGGTCATTTAGTTATTTTACATTCATTAAGTAAAGAGGAATTAAAACAACATCATAATGGTCCTGAAGTATCTAAAATAAGCAGAATAATAGATTCGCCTCAAATTGAATATATTTTTTTCCAAAACGAATTTGAATTATTTGAAAATAAAGAAACAGAACACTCATACTATTTAAATTTAATTAAAAAATAAAAGCCATTAATATATATTAATGGCTTTATAGTTGTTAGTTCTTTTTGGTATTTTTTGTCCAAACTTCAATGGCATCATCATAAGTTTGTGGCGGCTCATAAAGTTCTGAATCTTTCTTTTTTATTAATTTAAGAGCACCTGTTTTACATTTGCTTGCACAAATGCCACATCCTAAACAATTGTTTCTATCAATTTCAATTCTATTTGTTTTTTTGTTATGTTTTAAATATTTGAACCCACAAGCTTCATAACATTGACCACAATGGACACATTTGTCTTCGTGCCAATTTGCATAGTAATTGCTCCAATAATTTCCGCCAGGTCCACGATAATGCGTCTTTAAATAAAGCATTCCACACCCACATGCGCAACAAGAACAAATGTTTTCGCCATCTTTAGAATTCGTAACATTTACGACGCGGCCATCTTTTTCACCATCCATGATTATTTTCCACGCTTCTTCTTTGGTGATTGGTCTTCCAATACCTGTTTCGTTGAAAAAATCTGCGTATTCATCAGTTTCGATACATGTTTCTATTGGATGATTACAAGTATTGTTTGGTTTCAAACGATACATAATTCTACAAATACATGGAGCAACCGAGAATCTTGTATGGCGGTCCATAATTTCTTTAATGTTGTCGTAAGGCGCAACAATTCCACCTTCCACCTCTTCAGGATGACGTGGAAGAGTGCGATAGAATGGCATGGTTTGGCTCATTCTTTTTCCAAATTTTGATGTGAGCATATATAATGAGACATGTAAAAGCCACATCATATTCTCGCTATGCTGAACTTGGAATTCTAATAAGCCAGCAACAAATGGATAAGGAGCATAGAGACGATAGTCTTTTTTCTCATGATCATTCCATTTTCTAAAAATTAATGCCTTATTTGCAGCGTTTTCTAGATTTTTGCTTGCCTCATCTTCACTTATATTGTTTGCTTCTGCATATTCTTTCGCAGTTTGAAAACCGGCCTTCATCTTAATAAATGTTTGGCCGCTTTCTTCATCGAAAATTCTTTTGATTAAGCCATAATCATTCTTTAGCCAGCTTCGAGGAAATCCGAAAGATAAAGTATCTAACTTTTCACAAATCGCTTTAACTGTTTTGCTTTTTGGATAATTGTTCTTACTCATTTATATTTACCTTCTGTTTTTAAATATATAATAATTATACCTAATTTTATTAAATTACCAAATATTATCAGATGGATTCAAGAAAATATGATAAAATATAAAAGCTATGCACGAACTACCATTAGTTAAATCTTTATTTAATCAAGTTATAGAAGTTGCTAATAAAAACCATGCAAAAAAAGTAACACTTGTTGTTTTGGAAATGGGTAAACTAAGAGATTTTGTTCCGGAAATTGTCCAAAAATATTGGGATTATGTAATTCCTGGTACGATTATGGAAGGATCTAAAATTATTATTGAAGAAAAAGAAGCGACGCTTAAATGTGATGGATGCGGACACATTTATCTGTTAGACCCTGTAAATTTATATGAAAATAAATGTCCTAGATGTGAATGCGATACTGGAGAATTAATTACTGGTAGGGAATTAAGAATCAGAGGAATTGAGATAGAATAATATGGAGAAGGTTAAATTTATTGATTTAAAAAGTTGTATTTTGCAAGAAAACGACGACACGGCTGCAGAGGTAAGAAAATATACAAAAGAGAAAAATGTTTTTCTATGGAATATTATGTCTTCGCCAGGTAGTGGAAAAACAACTTTTATCACTAAAATAATCGAGTTAATTGGCAATCAATATCGCATTGGTGTTATTGAGGCTGATATAGAATCTACATATGACAGTGAAAAGCTCGTAAAATTAAACGTTCCTACAGTCCAATTAAGAACAGGCGGTGGATGTCATTTAGAGGCCTGCATGGTTATGGAGGCCCTAAAAAAGTTACCTCTCGATGATCTTGATATTGTAATTGTAGAAAATGTCGGCAATTTAGTGTGCCCTGCAGAATTTGATATTGGAGCAGACTTTCCAATGATGTTACTTTCTGTCCCAGAAGGAGAAGATAAGGCAATTAAATATCCTTTAATGTTTACTGTTACAGATGCGTTAGTTGTCACAAAGATTGATGCACTTCCATTTTTTGATTTCAATTTTGATGCATTAAATATCAATTGCAAGAAGTTAAATTCAAAACTAAAAATTTTCTCAATAAGCGCGAAAACAGGGGAAAATTGCGATCAATTCGTTGAATATTTGCTTGAAAGAGTTAACAATAAAATTATAAAAATCTGATAAAAATCATTTCTATTTTATAACGCTCGAATATATAAAATCTTGAAGTTTTTCAGGCAAACTATTTAAGAACCTTAACTTAAATGAATTTTTAATTTTATAGTTAATTTTTGTATGTTTCTTATCTGCTAATTTAACAATTTTCTTTGCCATTAAGTCAGGAGAAACCTGCTTTTTAATTTCATCATCCATTAATTTTTTTAGTTTAATCAAAGGCTTTTTATAACAATTAGTTTTGGACAATGTCGTCTCATATTCATGATTAACACCATCTAAAAGTTTTGTCTTTATTGCACCAGACTGAACTTTAATCACTTTGATGCCAACATAGTTAAGTTCTCTTCTTAAAATATCTGCATATTTATCAACAATAATTTTGCTTAAAGCATAATATCCGTTGAATGGCTGAGGCGAATATCTGGCTACCTCACTAGTAAACATTAAAATACGTGAATTCTTGGTAAGCAAAGGGTATAAAGATCTATTGATTTTGTATGCGCCAAAGAAATTGACTTCAAGTATTTTTCTTAAATCCTCTTCACTACCTTCAATCATCGTTTGTAGTTTAAAAATGCCAGCGAGATTGTAAATCATATAAATCTCATTTGTCATCTTCTTGATTAAAGCTTTACATTCTTCAATTGAAGAAGAATTAGATAAATCACAGCAGATATGATGATAATGTTTGTCATTGATATCGGATTCAAATAAATCTACACCAATCACCTCATATCCGTTTTTTAATAGCAATCTAGCGGTTGCGTTTCCTATGCCGCCATTAGCGCCAGTTACAACAATATATTTCATAATTTTTTCCACCTTTTATAATTTAGCAAAAAATATATCATTTAATCCATTAAAAAAGCTTTATTGTTTTAGTTGAGATTTAAATTTATATTAATATTATGATTTGTAAATTTTATTTTGTCCCATTTTCAATATTGGTATCACTTTGTGATGTTAAATATGTAGTTGTGTAATTTTTAAAATATGTGGTCATTTTTGATAGTTTCAACATTATCTTGGGGAATTGCGGAGATTTTCTATAAAAAAGGAAATTTACAAAATGAAAAATATTCTCATTTAAAAACTACTTTTTTTGTTGGCCTATTCATGGGAATTTATGCTTTTATTATTTTATTTACGCAGGGTGTTGATTTACAATCATTCCCAATAAACTTTTTATATTATTTACCTGTCTCAGCATGCTATATCCTTTCAATGGTTCTTTCATATTTTGGTGTAAGATTTATCGAGGAAAGCATTGCTGATCCTATAGAAAATTCATCCATTGCAATCGTACCTATTCTTTGTGCGATTTTCTTAAAACAAACCTTTTCATTACCTGCGATTATAGGAATTGTTATTGTGACTCTTGGCGTGATTTTATTAGGCGTCTTTGACAAAAAAGGCAAAACAGAAAGACGCTATAAATATGGAAAAAAATTGGCGATCATTGCAATGGCAATGCCATTTTGCTATATGCTCCTTGATAGTGTTGGGACTTTTTTAGATATATTTTATGTTGAGGATATAAACAAAACAATTTTAGTTGGCGTTAATGAATATAATTTAGTCAATACTGCAAATTGCTGTTATGAATTAACATTCTTTCTAGTTGCAATTGGAATTTTCATTTTCTTAAAGATTAAAAAAGTAAAATTATTCGATATTGAAGGTAGTGAAGTTTCAATTAAAAGGAAATGGTATGAAAAAGCTTTTGATCAAAAATGGAAATTACTTGCGGCTTTATTCGAAACAATTGGACAAGCCACATATTTATATGCTCTCAGTAGCGGTCAAGGTATCGCCGCTGTTATTTTAGGAGCAGGAACAGTAATTATCTCTTTACTCTTATCAAGAATATTGTTAAAGGAAAAGTTGTCTATTATACAGTATATCTTTATTTTTATTATTGTCGGCGGAATTATTACTTTATGTGTCTGTGGAGTATAATTTTGTCTTATTTGTTATTTAAAATTGATTTAAATAATAAATGCTTATAAAATACTAAATGTAATAAAAATTAGAAAGTAGGTATATATTATGGCAATTGAAGCAGGAGATTTTAGAACTGGTTTAACATTACTCATCGATGGTGATCCATGGGTGGTGCTTGATTTTATGCATGTTAAACCTGGTAAAGGCGCTGCAATTTTAAAGACAAAAATGAAAAATTTAAAAACTGGATCAACTCAAGAAAGAAACTTCAATGCTTCTACAAAATTTGAACCAGCCGAAATTTTAAGAAAAACAGTCCAATATTCATATAACGCAGGGGAAACATATTGTTTCATGGATATGGAAACATTTGAACAATTTGAATTAGATGAACAAAAAATTGGATTTAACAAATATTTCTTGGTTGAAGGAAATGAAGCAACAATCATCTTTTTTGAAGGTCAAGTTTTATCTATTTCAGTTCCTGAGAAAGTCGAACTCGAAGTTGTTGAAACAACTCCAGCTGTTAAAAATGCAAGCATGACAGCAACTAAAGATGCTGTTACAAACACAGGCTTAAAATTACGTGTTCCAATGTTTATTGAACAAGGCGAAAAGATTATTGTCTTTTCTGCTGACGGAAAATATTCTTCAAGAGCTTAATAATTTAAATGAATAAAGTCGCTTTAATTACCGGTGCCGCAAAAGGCATTGGTAGAGCAATTGCAACTAGGCTGGCTAAAGAGCACTATAATGTTGTTATAAATTATTTAACAAGTGAGAAAGAGGCCATAGAACTAAAACAATTTTTGTCTTCAACATATAATGTTGAAGTTTTAGTTGTTTGTGCTGATATTTCTAAAGAAAACGAAATTGATAATATGATATCGATAATCGAAAAAGAATTTGGCGGTGTTGATATATTGGTAAATAACGCTGCTGTTGATTTATCGAATCTTTGGAACGAAAAAAATATTGATGATTTCAAAAAAACATTAGACGTTAATGTTTTAGCTGCATATTTATTATCTAAAAAAGTTGCCAAACACATGATTGAAAACAAATGGGGTAGAATAATCAATATATCTTCTACTAACGGGATCAATACATATTATCCAGTGTCCATAGAATATGATGCTAGTAAAGCTGCTTTAATTTCGTTAACGCATAATATGGCAATAAAATTTGCACCTTATATTAACGTTAATGCGATTGCCCCTGGTTTTATTGGCACTGAATCTGAGCTTAATGGATATGATGAAGAATTTTTAAAATCAGAACAAGAAAAAATACTTCTCCAAAGATACGGAAAACCTGAAGAAGTAGCAAATTTAGTTTATTTTTTAGTTAGTGAAGAAGCTAACTACATCAACAATACTATTATAAGAATAGACGGTGGACAATTAGGAAGCAATTAATTCTTATCTATATTTAACCTATTTAGTGCATTTATAATGCTTATTTTTCCATACTCAAAAGTCAATGAACCCTGCATATATAAAGTATATGGTGGAACAACTGGTGCATCAGCGCTTAATTCGATAGTGCTTCCTTGAGTGAAAGCTCCGCTTGCCATTACTTCATCATTTGGGTAACCAGGCATTGGAGCAGGTATTACTCTAACATAAGAATCTATTGGCGAAGATGATTGAATACCTTGAACAAAATTCACAAGATTTTCTTTTGTTTTTAGTTCAACCGTTTGGATGATATCTGTCCTATCTTCATTATAGCGTGGTGAGACATTTACAAAACCCAATTTTTCAAGCAAATATGCAGAAAATAATGCGGTTTTTGCAGCGTTTCTGACAGTTGATGGAGCTAAAAATACACCTTTGAAAAATGAATTTAAAGTATTAAAATTAGCGCCTTGTTCTTTTCCTATTCCGGGTGCAGTAAGTCGTTCAGATATCATTTGTATATACGATTTATCGCCGGCTATGTAGCCACCTGTAGACGCCACACCTCCGCCGAGGTTTTTCATCAATGAACCAACAACTAAATTGGCTCCGACATGACCAGGTTCTTGCTTTTCAACAAGTTCGCCATAACAATTATCTACCATTATAATTACATCTTTATTAACAGATCTAATTTGTTTTATAATTTTTGAGATTTTTTCAATCGATAATGATAACCTATTTGAATAGCCTCTAGATCTTTGAATCGCTATTAATTTAATATCCTGTTTTTTGATTCTGTCTACGATTCTTTTTGTGTCAAAATCATTGTCCAACAAATCAATTTGCTCGTATTTAACCCCATTATTCATCAATGATTGAGACGAATTGCCATTTATTCCAACCATCTCCAAGAGTGAATCATAAGGCTTTCCTGAAATAGACAGCATTATATCTCCATATTTTAATAGTGCTGAAAAGGCAAGATACAACGCATTAGTCCCACTCATTATTTGAGGTCTGACTAGGCTATCTTCTGTTCCTAAAATGCTTGCAAATATTCTTTCGAGTTTATTTCGCCCCTCATCATAATTTCCATAGCCATTAATATCTTGAAAATCTGAATAGGAAACTTTGTTCTCGATAAAATAAGATAAAATTCTTCTTGAATTAAAAGTGCATATATCATCAATCTTATCAAAATAAGGCTTTAAATCTTGTTCAGATTGTTGAACTAATTTCAAAATTTTATTCTCTTTTTCCATACTTATTAATCATACTACTTTATTTAATTATGCTAAGCCTTGAATTTTAAATTGTTAAAAATGTTAAGAATGAATAAAAATTAGAGGCTTTATCGGTAAAATTAGAAAAATAGTTTTCAGAAGCACAGGCTTTATTACTGTATAGATATTTGTAGTTTGAAATAGATAATAAATCGAAAGTGTTTTTCTTTTGCATAATAAAACTAGCAAAATAAAAGACATTTTGTTCTTCTTTTAAGGGTTTAGATATTACGGAAGATAAAATTTTGTAATCTCCGAATTTTAGCAAAAAATTCTCATTATTAAACAAATTATCATCATATGTACGATATTGAAAAGAGTAAGAAATTTGTGTTTGTGTATTTGGAAAATTGGCAAAATTATTGTTATAAATATCTTCTAATTGTTGATTTATATCAAAATCTAAATTAAGTAAGTAATTTATGTAGATGCATCTGTTATCGTTTGATAAATCAGTAGTCAAATAAGTTATAGAAAAATTATTATCTTTATATCCAATCGTTTTTATTTGCCCGTTTTCCATAAAAGTGTTTGGAAAGTATTGGTTTAAATCTCTATCAACACGACTAACTAAGTTATTGTTTATTTGTTTTTCTTTTTGCCAATATTTAGGTTCTGTAAAATTTTTAGGAAATAATGTTACAAATAAAATAACTGCTATAATAATAGCAACGGTCAGACTTATTGATAATACAATCCATAAAGTTTTTGTATTTTCTTTTTCGTTCATAGAATTATCATAGCAACTTTATATAAGAAAATGTAAAATTTGATTATGCGTATATTTTTAATTGTTTTTGTCTCAATAGTTGCGTTTTGCATAGTTTTTTTGTTAACAATATCTTTAATTGTGGCTAAATTGACAGTTTTTCCTAAACTTCGAACACATGAATACGAGAAAACTCTAAAAAATATGACCGGAACTGAAAAACTAGAAGCAAAAGATACTCAATTTGTTCTTCATGATGGATACATTATTCATGGCAAGTTTATACCTAAAGAAAATTCAAACAAATACATATTAATTTTACATGGCCACACATCTAACTATGAAAGCAGTTTAAGACATGCACTTTTATATCATGAGCTGGGATTGAATTGTGTTGTCATTGATTTAAGAGGTCATGGCTTTAATAAAAAAGTTGCCGTTACAATGGGGTATAGGGAATCACAAGATGTAAGTGAAATTATTAATGAATTATATAAGCAATTTGGTGATGAAATTTCCTTGGGCCTTGCTGGTGTCTCGTTGGGAGCATCAACATGTTTATTAACGCTGAAATTAACTCAAAATTTAAAATTTGTCATATCTGATTGTGGCTTTTGTTCTTTGAAAGACCAAATGAAAAATACTGTAAAATTGAAACATATTCCCTGGTTTTTGGTTGCTCCATTTTTAAACATGTGGTTCTTTATTTTAGGAAAATTTTCTTATAAGAAAAGCTCTCCAATTAATTATCTTGGTAATAACAGAGTTCCTATATTATTAGTTCATGGTTCAAAAGATGAATTTGTACCATATAATAACATGGACAGAATATACAATATCCTTAATTGTAGAAAGCAAAAATTAACTATAAATGGTGCCGTACATGCCAACAGCATCGATGTCGATAAACAGTGTTATAAAGATTGCGTAGAACAATTTTTAAAGAATGTTGACAAGTAGAGTGAATTCTCATCTTTTCAATATTGCAATAACACTTAATTGTGTTATATTGAAAGCATGAAGAACAAATTTTTGTTGTTAATTCCTGCAATTTTTGCTGTTTCCTTAACAAGCTGTGGCCAAACCGTAAGTTATAAGAGTGGCGATAATTACAAGAATTATATCCGTGAATTAAATTTTCACAATAATTTTAATATTCTTCAATTAACAGACATACACTGGAACGGAGGTACACAAGTTGGTGACAACACATATGGCAGTGAGTCTTATCTTAAAAAAGTTATTGAAGAAGCAAGTAAACATTCAAAAGGTGGGAAATTGGATTTAATCGAAATTACTGGTGATACTTTCATGTTGGCTAATGCCTCACACGTGACAGCTTTTATTAATTTTATTAGTTCATTTAACATTCCTTATGCAATAATTTGGGGGAATCATGATAGAGAGAATTCGTTCAATCCTAACTGGTTAAGTGATCAGTTTAGACACGCTCCTAATTGCTTGTATACAGAAATAGATAATGATGATGTTTACGAGAGAAGCAACTATGTAATCAATTTAGTTGATCAGTCAAAAACTGTTAAATGGCAAATATTTAATGTGGATAGTGGTTCTTCACTACGTAAAGGAGCTTTTGATTTAGGACTTTCTTATGATTATATTCATCAAGATCAATTAGAGTGGATGAAATATCAAAACGAGAAAGCGAATAATGTGCCCGCCATTGCCTATTACCACATAGCACAAAAAGAGGTTGAAGAAATCTATGATATGGCACAAAAAAATGATGCTAAAGTAACTAAATCAAAATTCTTTAAATTGGAAGGTTTTGGAATTAGTGATAATGCATCTAATATTCATATGAATCTCAAATCTTCCAATGTTAAAGGTGTATTTATGGGTCATGCCCATTCAATAGACTGGACTGCAACATATGATGGAATTACATATGGTTTTGGAGTAAAAAGTGGTACCGAACTTTATTATGCATCATTGAATAGTGGAATGAAGGATGAAAGTAAAACAATAACAATAGATAAGGATATTGAACTTATTGGTGCTAGCCTAGTTTCTATAACAGATGATTCGGGTGATTTTACAATTGAACATTTGTACTATAACGAATTGATGGAAGGAGATGATGTTAGATGGTACGTGTACTAAACCAAGTCAAATCCGCCCTCAGTTTTAAAGATTTATTTAAAAAAGAGAATAGAATTTCATCAACCCTTTCGCAAAGAGGTAAAAAAGAATATTTGTCATATAATATATTATTCATAGTTCTTATATTGCTAACAGCTTTTCCTTTTTGGGAGTTCTTTTGCGAAATATGTAATATCGTAGGCTCAATTGTATCCGGCACACCGAAGCAAGGCCTTGTTCAGCTTGTAAGAATGTTGCCGTTATTCCTTTTTGTAATTTCCTTAGTTTATATAGGAATCTATACTTGGAGAGCCTATAGAGCTAGAGATGAACATGGTAGAATTAAAGCCTGGAAAGTTAATGGCTATATTTCCGTTGGTCTTGGTACAATCATTTTCGTTTATACCATTGTTGGTTATTTAACTAAAATTTATGAAAGATTTGTTGAAGGATTAGTTACGCCATTATATCCCTTTGATATGATTTTCGCTGGTTTGATAGTTATTTTATTCGGTATATTTTCCGTTGTTTATTCAAAAAAGTTAACTATTAAAAAGAGCGAGTTGCCTTATGTCAAAGGATCCAATAAAAAAATAATACGCGGTCTTGATAAAGTATTTTATCCTATATCCTACTTAGTAGGCGTTGGAAGCTTAGCGGCATTTATAATGTGCTTCTGGGTAATGGATTGGACACATGGTTATATTATTTTTAATATAGGTTTGATGTTTACATATTTTATGGCGTTTTTGATGGTGATTTTTTATCGTCTCATTTATTGTGGTCTCAAAGATGAGATTAAGAAAAAAGTCGCAATTAAGGTTGCTGTAGCAGTACTAGCTATTAACCTAATTTTCTATATTATTTATATGGTTTCATGTGGTGTATTCCCATATGCGCCTAATCAAAATGCTTTTGGTTTATTGCCTCTTGAATATACAGCAAGTTTTAATGCTTTTTGGTTACTGTTTGGATTAAATAACATCGTTGGACCAATTGTTGCATTAATAAAAGGAATAATAAGGAAAAAATAATTATTTTTGATACACGTAAAAATATTTTAAAGTGCTAAAATTAAAGTGGAGGATAAAAAAATGAATAAATACACAGGAACTAAAACCGAAAAAAACTTAATGGCAGCTTTTGCTGGTGAAAGCCAGGCAAGAAACAAATACACATATTTTGCTAGCGCTGCAAAAAAAGAAGGATATGAACAAATTAGTGCTCTATTTTTAAAAACTGCCGAAAATGAAAAAGAACATGCAAAACTTTGGTTTAAAGAATTAGAAGGCATTGGAGACACAAAAGCAAATTTGAAAGCAGCTGCTGAAGGTGAAAATTTTGAGTGGACAGACATGTATGAAAATTTTGCTAAAGATGCTGAAAGTGAAGGGTTTCCTGAATTGGCGGCTAAATTTAGATTAGTAGCAAAAATTGAAAAAGCTCATGAAGAAAGATATCGCGCCTTATTATCAAATGTTGAAGCGATGAAAGTTTTTGAAAAAAGCGAAATAAAAGTCTGGGAATGCAGAAATTGTGGTCACATTGTTGTTGGTAAACAAGCTCCCGAAATTTGCCCAACTTGTAATCATCCACAAAGCTATTTTGAAGTCAGAGCAGAAAATTATTGATTATTTACAAAGTATAAATGGGGTCGATGGATCCCATTTTTTTTAACTTTATTTTTCTTATAGATTTTAATACAATTAAACTATGCAAAAAGTTAGTAATTTAGATTTACTAGAGCCAACAAAACTCTACAATGACCGTCTAAAAGATGCATTTCATGATAATGCTGATGAATTTTTTGAGACATTGAACAAGCAAGCAAATGTTGATGTTGAAGCTAACAGATTGACTGTTAAAAAATACAAAAAATATTTAGACGAAGAAACCAAACTTGGAAAGAAGGCGAAATCAACAAAAGTATTTAAAGGATTTTTAATTGCTTTTGCTATTATTTTTGGAATTGCTGGAGTCGTTTGCTTAGTAATGGGTATTCTTAAAAAAGTACCAAATGTTGGTTTAATGATAGGAATAGGAGCTGGAGCTATTTTCCTAAGCATTTGTTTATTATTTTTAATAATTTTGAAAGTTAGTAAAGACATTAAACAATTAAACCAACGCATTGATGAAGTGATCAAAAAGAAAGAAGCTGCCATGGCTGAAGGCTATACTCAAATGGCCCCGCTTAATAGTTTGTTTGATTGGGGAATGCCAGCAAAACTTTTGAATGAAACAATACCGTTATTTCAAATGGATGAGATTTTTGATCCAAGCAAGTTTGAATATTTGAAAGCTAAATTTGGCTTTGATGAAGACCATAGCGACTGCAATTCAAGCTTATTTGTTCAATCAGGCAGCATATTGGGAAATCCATTCCTTATTATGGAAAATTATTGTCAAAATATGATAGACCATGTTTATACTGGTACTAGAACTGTTACTTATAGTAAAAAAGTCTATGTTGATGGTTCTTGGAAAACAACCAACGTGTCTCAGGTCTTAGTCGGTAAATATACTGCTCCAGAACCAAATTATTATGTTAGTACAACATTATTATATGGCAATGAAGCTGCACCTAATTTGAACTTTTCACGTCATCCATCTCCTGCAAATTCAATGAACGAAAATAAAATTGATGATTACGTGAAAAAACAAGATAAATCCTTAGATAAATATGCTCAAAAAAATATCGACAAAGGATTTGTTAGATTGCAAAATCCAGAATTTGAAGCTCTTTTTGGAGCTCTTGATAGAGATAATAACGTAGAATTTAGACTACTATTTACTCCATTAGCGCAAAAAAATATTGTTAATTTAATAAGAAATAAACAACCATATGGTGATGATTTTTCTTTTAGAAAAAATAAATGTTTAAACTACATTGCCAGCGCACACTCTCAAGTAGAAGGTTTGTATAGAGGAGATCCGAATAAATTCATTAATTTCTCATTTGATGATAGCAAAAAATCTTTTATTGATTATTGTGACACATATTTAAAAAGTTTATATTTTGATTTTGCACCTCTAATGAGCATTCCTTTATATCAACAAACCAAAACGAGTGAGTACATCCATAAGGGTTTATATAAAGAAAATATCACCTCATTTGAGGTCGAAAGCTCTGCAAATCGCCACAATCGAGACAAATTTAGACCTGACAATACAATCACTAATATTATTTTAAAAAGTGAATTTGTGAACAAAATAAATGAAGGTGATTTGGTTAACATTCATTCATATTCTTTCACTGGTACAGATCGTATTGCTTACGTAAAAGTAATGGCTGGAGATGGCAAATTTTACGATGTTCCCGTTCATTGGATTGACTATCAAAAAGCTGACAAAATTACCCCATTTGTTGTTCAAAACGTTAATTGTTCAATGAATAAATATAATAATATTTCTAACACAATTAGTAGTGAAAATGATATACTTTTTAATAAGAGATTCGTCTCTTATGTTCCAAATGGAACAGATAGCGCATTAGATTCATTTATTAAAAGTCTTAACGCCACAAAATAAGGAGGAAAATATATGGCAAACGAATTAGACGAAATGACTGGTCCAGTCAATAAAGAAGGACGAGATATTAATGTAATTGAAAAACAAATTGCTCCAAAAGTTGGTCCCGGAAGTACTGTTTTCCAAGTTATTCTTTGGGTACTAGGAATTATTCCAGGTTTAATATTTTTATTCGTAAAAATTAATGCTGGCAATTATTTAAGTAAATTGCAACAAAGAATTCAACACGATGCTTCACAAATCGACAACTATTTAGAACAAAGAGTTGTTATTCTTCAAAACTGTGCAAAATTATTGGATAAGGCTATTGATTTAGATAAATCAACATTCACTGATATTGCAAAATTCCGCAGCAACAATGACTTAAATAGTGCTGCTCAAGGTGTTGAAAACATAACAAAAGCCGTTAATGTTGCTTTAGAAAATTATCCAAATTTAAAAGCCCATGACCAAATCGCTGACGCTATGCAACAAAATTCATATTTGCAAAAAGAAATTACTGCTGCTAGAGAAGTTTATAACGATAGTGTTGCTCAATGGAACCAAGCCATCTTTGAGTGGCCTGCAAAAATGATTGTTGCTGCAAAGCGTGGATATACAACACGTATTCCATTCTCAGTTTCTGCCGAGACAAAACAACAAGCCAGAGGAACATTCTTCTAATTATATTAGAAAAAGCTAAAACAGCAATCCGAAAGGGTTGCTTTTTTGTAGGCAAATTATATTATTTCGATATATTATTAAATAATATTTTGGTATAATACACTTTGTATGGAAATAATATGCCCCAGTTGTAAAACAAAAGTCACATATTCTTATTCTGACATTACTTTAGATTTTAAACGTGATTGTCACATTGATAAAGAAACCAAAAAAGAAATATGTGAAGATAAAATAATCGGAGCATATATAATCTGTCCACATTGTAAAACAAAAGTTAAAATCACAAAAAAGTAGGAAATTCTATGATCAACATCATTTATGCAGGAAACAAACGAACATTTGATGGAATATTGCTGTCCGCCATTTCAGTCGCAAAAAGAACTAAAGAAGAGGTAACATTCAATGTTTTAACTATGGATGTTTCTCATCTTAATAAAGCATTTGTCCCAATAAGCGAAGAACAAATTAATGTTATTGATAAAACTGTTAATTCAATATCAAATAAATGTCACGCTAAGTTATATAGATGTGATGATTTATATAAATCAACATTATTAGGAAATAAAAACGAAAAAGCTTCTTATACTCCTTATGCTTTATTGAGATTATTAATTGATAAAATTCCTGATTTTAAAGGAAAAGTTATTTATCTAGATGTTGACACAATGGCTACAGGCGACATTAAAGAACTTTACGATATTGATGTAAAAGACTATGAACTTGCTGCATGTAGAGATTATTTAGGCAAATTTTGGATTAATCCAAAATATTTTAATAGTGGCGTTTTGCTCATGAATTTAGACAAGATGAGGGAAACAAAACTCCTTGAGAAGGTAATAAACCTAATTAGAACAAAACATTTATATTTTGTTGATCAAAGTGCATTAAATAAATCTGTTAAATATTTAAAATATTTTCCTGATGAATTCCGTTTTAACGAACAACGAGACATTAAACCAAATACTGTTGTCAAACATTTTTGTCAGGGCATTAAATGGAGGCCATTTTTCCATGTTTACAATATAAAACAGTGGGATATAAACGCAGTTCATTCAAGATTAAAAATCTTTGATTTTGATGATGACTATGATATTTATAAAAAAGCAAAAGATGAGATGAACCCTGATATTTTAACTGTTGATCATTTAATTAAACAATACGGTGATGTTAAAGCTGTAAATGATATTTCATTTAAAGTTAAACGCGGTAGTCTATTTGCTTTCTTAGGAGTTAATGGTGCTGGTAAATCAACAACAATTAATATAATTGCCTCTATTCTAAGCAAGGATCAAGGTCAAGTTACTGTTGATGGCTTGGATTTAGACACATCACGTGCTGAAGTCAAAAAAAGAATCGGTATTGTTTTTCAAAATAGTGTTCTTGATGGCGATTTAACTGTTATCGATAATTTGAGAACCAGAGCGGCGTTTTATCCTTCTACCAAAGAAGAAAGAGAACAAAAAATACAAGAATTGATTGATATTTTAGACTTAAAAGCTATTTTGAAGCGAAGAGTTGGGAGATTATCTGGAGGTCAAAGAAGACGTGTTGATATTGCAAGAAGCATGCTCCATTCCCCAGAATTATTAATATTAGATGAACCAACAACTGGACTAGATCCAAAAACAAGGAAGGATGTATGGAATCTAATAGACAATATTAGAAAAGAAAAAAATATGTCTGTCTTTTTAACTACTCATTATCTTGAAGAAGCAGATCAAGCGAGCGATGTAGTTATTATGGACCACGGAAACATTATTGCCACTGGCACTCCAACAGAACTTAAAAATAAATATTCTCAAAATTATGTCATCATTTACGCTTCAGAAAGTGATCATATGAATGAAGTACTTAAGAATCAAAAGTACACTTATCATCAAGATTCTTTGAGTTATCATGTGGCTTTTAAAACAACAAATGAAGCCGCTGATTTCATCGAGAAAAATCGCAAGGATATAAAAGATTTTGAAGTGAAAAAAGGCGACATGGATGATGTTTTCCTTAATGTAACAGGCCGTAGCGCAGATAAAATTGAGGAGGAACAAGAAAATGACTAGTTTATTCGCATTAGTTAAAAGACATTTTAAATGTTTCTTCAAAACCCAAACAAATTTCTTTTTTGCTTTAATGGTTCCGGTTTGCTCCATTGCTATTTATTACATCTTTTTACGTAATCTTGAACAAAGTTCAGTATTAAGTGCGATTCAAAAAGAAATAAGCGATCCTAATGAGGTTTTAAAGACAGCAGCCTTTGGATTGGTTGATGCTTGGATGCTTTCAGGTATTATTGGATTAACTTGTATAACTGTTAGTTTAAATACTTGCTATGTTGTTTTAAAAGACAGGGAACAAGGTGTTGTAAAAGATTTTGCATCCTCTCCAATTAAAAATAGAACCTTAATAACTAGTTATTTAATTTTTAATTTCCTTGTTACATTTATAATTACAATGCTTGTTTATTTCTTGTCGTTAATTATATTAGCGTGCTTTAAAGTTTTTGTTTTAACAAGCATAATTGATTTCTTGTTAACTTTGGCGACAATAATTGTTTCAATTATTGTTTCTTCACTTTTAACATTCTTTATCATTAACTTCTTCTCAAATAATGATTCGTTTAATTCATTAATTGCTATTTTCTCAGCAGGTGCTGGATTTGTTATTGGAACTTACATGCCACTCAATATGCTTCACGAATTGTCAGCAGTTTCTGGTTTTCTTCCAGGAACGTATAGTGTTGCATTATTAAGAAATGATTTTTTAACAAGTCAATATAACAATGTAACATCAATACTAAATACCTATTATCCAGATAAAGCTCAGTCAATAATTGAAGCAGTGCAGCAGAATTTCTCTTGGGATGTTGTATTTTGCAATACAATTAAAGTTTCCCCTGCCTTCGACTGGGTTGCATTAGTAGGCTTTATTGGTGGGCTTATAGTCATCAATTTATTATTTACAAGCCACAATATGCAAGTGAGGTTATTAGGCAAACCAAAACGTATAAAAAAGAAGAAAGAAAAAGTCGCCAAATTGTCATAACCTACAATTGTTTAACTATGTTACTAAAACTAAAAAACTACTAATTTAATACTAATGATTTATGGACAACTTAAAGAGCTTAATGGATAAAAAAGAGTATTCTCTAGTCGTTAAATTGACTGAAAATTCAAATGATGCGACATCTCTTTTTTATCGTTTGTCTTCCTTTCTAGCGTTAGGCCAACCTGATAAAAGTTTGGAAGTAATTGAAAACAATAAAGCCATTTTAAAAACCAACTTAGCGTTATTAATTAAGATTCATTTGGAGATTCTTTGCATTCTAGGCCGTTTTGATGATGCCTATAATGCTCTTAGAGAGTACGAAAATATGCCATATGAGTCCCAACAAGTTGAAGAAATATTAAGAGACAGCCATAAATACATTAGGATGGAAGAAAAAAAAGCCTTACAAGTCAAATCTTTTAGCAATGAACAAATAATTGAAAAATTACAAAGCAAGGATGCAGATGAAGTCCTAATTGCCTTAGATATGGTAAGAGATAAAGATATATCTTTATTTATTGCTGAAATTAAGCTTATTTTGGCTACATTTCCTAAGCAATCTATTAGATCGTTCGCTTTATTGCTTTTAGTTAACAAAAAATATAATGATAAAATCACGTTTTTATCACAAAATGGATTAGTTGAAGTAGTTCCTTGTGAACTACAACCGCCTTTTATCGGTGATGATTTTAATAATTTCTTGAGAGAAATGCAAATTGATTATAAAGACCCCTCATTAGTGGAAAACGCCACTCAGATATTATCTTCTTATTTGCTTTATATTTACCCAAATCGAGTTGACGATGATAATAAAACACTTTTACTCGCTCTAAAGGCAATTGCTATGGATTATATGAAATCCGGTAATGATGAGTTTATTTTTAATGAAGGAAAAGAAAAAAATATCGACATTAACAAAGTTAATAGTTTAAAAAACAAAATAAATAAGGCTTTAGAAGATTTTTAGTTACTTTGATATTCTTTATGTCGTACGCGCACTATGCGCGTTTTTATTGATATGTTTTATAAACTAGTTTATACTTTAAAAGACACAATTTTCGAAAGGAATCAAAAATATGGAAAGAAAATTAACGAAAAAACCACATTCACATGTTGAAGTAATGGTAACTGTAGATGAAAATTCATGGAAGGAAGCTCAAAAAAAGGCTTTTGAAAAAATAGCAAGCACAGTTCAAATTGATGGATTCAGAAAAGGAAAAGCCCCACTTAATATGGTCAAAAGTAAAATTGATCAAGTTAAGGTCATGGACGAAGCTATCAATTCTCTGCTTCCATCCATTTATAGAGATATTATTGAAAAAGATGGCGTCAAACCATATGCTCAACCAAAAGTTGATGTTACAAAATTAAGTGATACTGAATTAGAAGTGAAATTCGAAATTGTCACCGCTCCAGAAATTACTTTAGGTAAATACAAAGGATTAAAACTTGGAAAGCCAGAAGCAAAAGTCACCAAAAAAGAAGTAGATGATGCTGTAAATGCAACTGTTGCTCAAAATGCAACATTAGTGATTAAAGAGGGCGCAGCTGCATTAGGTGATACAGTTGTTATGGATTTTGTTGGAAAAGTTGATGATAAAGAATTTGAAGGCGGAAGTGCTAAAAATCACGA
The DNA here is from genome assembly GCA_024408095.1 of Bacilli bacterium. GTDB lineage: Bacteria > Bacillota_I > Bacilli_A > RFN20 > CAG-826 > JAKSVI01. The sequence continues at coordinate 16,916 of JAKSVI010000010.1, read as the reverse complement.
ATTGGAATTAGGAAGTGGACAATTTATTCCTGGCTTTGAAGATCAATTAGTTGGCAAAAAAGCCGGAGAACATGTTGATGTTAAAGTCACATTCCCAAAACAGTACACTCCAGAATTAGCTGGAAAAGATGCAGTATTTGCATGTGATATCCATGAAGTAAAATCTAAAAAAATGCCAGAATTAAACGATGAATTTGTTAAAGATTTAGGCATTGCAGGTGTTGAGACTGTTGACGCATTAAGAAAAAATAAAGAAAGCGAATTAACAGCAAATAAAGAAAGAGAAGCTCGTAGAGAATTCTTAAACAAACTTTATGATATGGTTGCTAAAGATAGCAAAATTGATATGCCTGAGGAAATTGTTGATGCACAAGTTGAATCAATGAAAGAAGACATGGAAAACCGTATGAAACAAAGCGGTTTGACTTTGGAACAATATCTTACATTTGTTGGCCAAAAAGAAGAAGAATTCATGAAAAAACTACGTGAAGATGCTACAAGAGATGTGATTAATTACATGCTCATTGAAAAAATTGGTCAAACAGAAAATATGGAAATCAGCGATGCCGATGTTGAATTCGAAATGGCTAAGATTGCTGACCAATACAAGATGAAAATTGAAGATGTTAAAAAAGCTCTTGAACCACAAAAAGCAGAGTTCCGTAACAATCTTAAAATGCAAAGAATTGAAGAATTCTTATTAAAAGAAAACGAGTAATTTAAAATTAAGGAGGATTTCCTATGGCAAATAAGCCTCAGACATTAACCCTTCCTGTACTCATCACAAGGGGATTAGTAATTTTCCCTAGTAATCAAAGATTAATCGAAGCTGGCAGAACTTTCTCGGTCAACGCTATTAATATTGCAAGACAAGAAACTGATTCTTTAATTTTTGTTACCTCACAAATTTCTAGCGATGTTGATGAGCCAACGGAAAATGATATTTATAAAATTGGTACATTATGTCGTATTGTTTCGTGCACTGAACGAAATGGTAATTTAAAAGTGCGCGTCGAAATTGTTGATAGAATCAGACTAAACAAAGTAACTAGAGACGTTGATAGCGATTACTATGTTGCTAGCGGAGAAATGTTACCTCCGATTGTTGTTGCAAAAGATATCAACGATGCTTCGATGTCTATCATTTCAAAAACTATTGATTCATTGCCATCAATTGTTCAAAATTTGCCAAAAACAGTATTGAACCTCATTTCTAGAGGAGATGACGTTGTATCTTGCTGTTATGGAATTGCTAGTTGCATTGATAGCAGCGTTGCAAATAAACAAGAAATACTTGAAACAAACGATATCAATGTTTTGGTGGAACTTGTTAAAACACTTTTAAGTGGCGAAAACCAAAAACAAATTATTGAAAAAGATATTTCTGACGCAGTGAGAGAATCTACTGAAAAAAGTCAAAAAGAATATTTTTTAAGAGAAAAACTTAAAGCCATTAAAAAAGAACTTGGCGAAGACAGCGAAAGCGAAAGTGATCCCGATAAAATTTTAGAAAAGCTTGAAAAATATCCTTATCCAGAAAACATTAAGAAAAAAGTTAAAGCTGAAGTCAAAAAATATCAAATGATGCCTCAAGGTTCTTTAGAAGGAGCATTAATTCTTTCCTATTTGGATGTTTTAATGAATGTTCCTTGGTGGCAAAAAACCGAAGATATTGATGACTTAAAACGCGTCGAAAAGATATTAGATGAAGATCATTACGGACTAGAAAATCCAAAAAAACGTATCATTGAATATCTTGCAGTAAAAAAGTTAACTGGCAATTTAAAAAGTCCAATTTTATGTTTTTATGGTCCTCCTGGAACTGGAAAAACTTCACTAGGCAAATCCATCGCAAGAGCTTTAGGAAGAAAATTCTTTAAAGCCTCTTTAGGGGGAATTTCTGATGAAGCTGAAATTCGTGGTCATAGGCGCACATATGTAGGTTCCTTGCCTGGAAGAATTATTCAAGGAATGAGAAAAGCTGGCGTAAATAACCCTGTTTTCTTGTTGGATGAGGTGGATAAATTGGCATCTTCATATAAAGGAGATCCCGCTTCTGCCTTGTTAGAAGTTCTCGATCCAGAACAAAATACACAATTTAACGATAATTATTTAGAAGAACCTTATGATTTAAGCGATGTTTTATTTATTTGCACAGCAAACTATTTAGAAAATATTCCTGGACCTTTAAAAGATCGTTTGGAATTAATTGAATTAAGCAGTTATACAGAAATTGAAAAAATTCACATCGCAAAAGAACATTTAGTCAACAAACAACTTGTTTTAAATGGTTTAAAGGAATCTCAAGTAAGTTTTACCGATGAAGCAATTAAAAAAATCATTCGTTCTTATACCTTTGAAGCGGGAGTTCGTGAATTAGAAAGAAAAATCGCATCATGCTTAAGGAAAGTGGCAGTTAGCATTGTCAAAGATCCAAAAATTCAACATGTTGATATTGATGAAAAGAAAATTGGTGAATATCTTGGAGTCCCGCTTTTACTAGATTCCAAAAAAGAAAAAAGTCCACAAGTTGGTGTTGTCACTGGGCTAGCATATACGCAATGTGGTGGTGATATTTTGCCTATTGAAGTAACTTATTTCAAAGGAAAAGGTGGCTTGATTTTAACCGGCCATTTAGGCGATGTTATGAAAGAAAGTGCCAGTATAGCACTAGATTTTGTAAAAGCGAACGCTAAAAAATATGGAATTGATTCTAAACTTTTCTTAGAAAATGATATTCATATTCATGTTCCAGAAGGAGCTGTTCCAAAAGATGGACCTAGCGCTGGTGTAGCGATTACAACCGCAATTATTTCGTGCATGAGTAATACGCCCGTTTCTCCCGATGTTGCCATGACTGGAGAAGTCACCCTTCGTGGGAATGCTTTAGCGATTGGTGGCTTAAGAGAAAAATCATTAGCGGCATTAAGAAGTGGAATTAAGACAATTATTGTTCCAGAATCAAATAAAAAAGATGTTTCTGAACTTCCAAAAGAAGTTAAAAACGAATTAAAAATTGTTTATATGAAAACCGTGGATGATGCAGTTAAAGTTGCCTTAATAAAAAATAAATGATAAATTTTCGAAATACGTCTTTTGAAAAAAGCGTTTCTAAATATATAGAAGCACCAAAAGGAAATTTTCCTGAAGTTTTATTTGTGGGCAGAAGCAATGTTGGGAAATCCTCATTAATTAATGCCTTAACCAACAATAAATCATTGGCATTTACCTCAAAAAAACCAGGTCATACTCAATTATTAAATTTTTATAACGTTAATAATCAGTTATATTTAGTCGACGCTCCTGGATATGGCTATGCCATAAGTGGAATAGATCTAGATATGCTGTTTAAAAATATGATGGATGATTATTTTACTTCCAGCAGAAATCTTAAATTAGTTTTAGCATTGTTTGATTCTCGGAGAGAACTAAGAGAAGATGATGTTGATTTAATTAATTATTTTATTGATAAAAAAATCAATTTTCAGATTATTATTACAAAAGTTGATAAGTTAAATCAGAGTGAAAAATCCTCATTATTAAAACAGTTATCCTCACTTCGCTTAAAAAAAGAAGAAGTTATTCTTTATTCTAATCAAGACAAAAATAGTATCAATTTAATTATTAATGCAATTCAAAACAATCTTTGATTTCTATACACTTATGTTATAATTAACATGTTTGATGAAATAGAGGAGTAATCAATTACCTTCTAAATAGAGAGTCGAGGATGGTGGAAGCTCGATTAGAAAAGTTGATGAATGTCGCTGTGGAGAACTGATCCTAATAAATTAGGCAATGAAGTGCTAGATTATCTAGAACTAAGGTGGTACCGCGCTGTTAGCGTCCTTAGAAATGGACGCTTTTTATTTGGAGGTAATTTATGTTAGAAAAAAGATATGACCCTCATATTGTTGAAGAGGGAAAATATGATTCTTGGAAGTCAAAAGGGTATTTTACTGCTGGAGACAAATCAAAAGAACCTTTTACAATTGTTATTCCTCCACCAAATGTGACAGGTAAATTACATTTAGGACACGCTTGGGATACAACTATACAAGACATTATTGCACGATATAAAAAAGCAAAAGGCTATGATGTGTTATGGCTCCCAGGAATGGACCACGCTGGCATCGCCACGCAAGCAAAAGTTATGGGAAAGCTTGTTGAAAATGGTGTTGATGTTACCAAAATCTCTCGTGAAGAATTTCTTTCTTACGCTTGGAAATGGAAAGATGAATATGCTGATAATATTCACAAACAATGGGCCAGGATGGGTTTGGCTTTAGATTATACTCGAGAAAGGTTTACATTAGATAGTGATTTAAATTATTCAGTAAGAACTATTTTTGTCGATTTATATAATAAAGGTTTAATTTATCAAGGTGAAAGAATTATTAACTGGGATCCAGTACAACAAACAGCTTTATCTAATATAGAAGTCATTCACCAAGATGATGAAGGCGCAATGTATTATTTTAAATATCATGTTGTTGATTCCAACGAATATCTGATTGTAGCAACTACAAGACCAGAAACCATGTTTGGAGATGTGTGTGTAGTTGTTAATCCGAAAGATGAACAATATAAAAAATATCACGGTAAAAAAGTAATTAATCCTGCTAATGGGGATATTTTGCCTATTATTGAGGACGATTATGTCGAAATAGGTTTCGGTACTGGAGCAATGAAATGCACGCCAGCTCATGATCCGAACGATTTTATTATTGGTAAAAAATATGGCTTTGATATGCCAATTATCTTCAATAAGAACGCCACAATGAATGAAAAATGTGGTAAATACCAAGGCTTAGATAGATATGATTGTCGTGAACAATTAGTAAACGATATTAAAGAAAAGGGAGATTTGGTGAAAATTGAAAAAATTGTTCACCAAGTTGGCCATTCACAACGCAGCAATTGTGTTGTTGAGCCAATGCTCTCAAAACAGTGGTTTGTTAAAATGAAGCCATTAGCAGATGCCTCTATTAAATTACAAAAAACTAAAGAGAAGGTTAATTTTGAACCTGCTAGATTTGAACATACCTTCTTACAATGGATGGAAAATTGTGAAGATTGGTGCATTTCTAGACAATTATGGTGGGGCCATCAAATTCCAGCTTATTATAACAAAAAAACAGGTGAAGTTTTGGTGAGCGTTAACCCACCTAAAGATATCGAAAATTACATCGAAGAAAGTGATGTTCTTGATACTTGGTTTTCAAGCGGACTTTGGCCATTTGCTACTTTACATTGGCCGGAGATTACTGATGATTATAAACGTTACTTTCCAACCACGTGTTTAGTCACCGGCTATGATATTATTTTCTTCTGGGTTAGTCGAATGATTTTCCAATCTTTGAACGCTACTGCAAAGCCACCTTTTAAAGATGTTGTTATTCATGGTTTAGTCAGAGATGAGTTAGGAAGAAAGATGTCTAAATCATTAGGAAATGGTGTTGATCCAATTGATGTTATTGATAAATACGGCGTTGATGCTTTGAGATATTTTTTAACAACAAATTCTACACCAGGTCAGGATATGAGATTTATTGATGAAAAAGTTGAAAGCAGCGCTAACTATTTAAATAAAATTTGGAACAGCGCACGTTATGTTCTTAGCGTCATACCTGAAGAATTTAAAGAAAATGATTTGGAGGTTAAAAATCTATCGCCATTAGATCAATGGATAATCAACAAATTAGAAAAGACAATTAAAGACGTCACGTGCAACATGGAAAAATACGATTTCAATGCTGCAAGCGGCCATTTGTATAACTTTGTATATGATGATTTCTGCTCTAATTATCTTGAAATGAGCAAAGTTTCTTTAAGTAGCGATAATGCATTGAAAAAAGAAACAACAATACAAGTCCTTCTAAAATGCTTAAAATCGATTATTTTGATGATCTATCCTTATACGCCTTTCATTGCGGAGGAATTATATCTTAATTTACCATCTCATAAAGAAAGCATAATGTTAGAAAGATATCCGACTTATGAAAAAGAATTAATAAATAATAAGGTAAATAAAGAAATTGAGTTATTATTTAATATTATTAAGGATATAAGAAATTATAAAATTGAAAATAAAATTGCACCAAACGCAAGGCTTGATGTTTTATTAAATTCTAAAATTAAATTATTTGATGATTTTGATATATATTTATCGCGTTTTTCATTCTCAAATATTCGTTATACAAATGAAAGTGTTGTAAATCAATCAGGAGAATTGAAGGTTTACGATGATGCTGATGTTTTAATTGTAAATAACACCAATAAAGATGAACTTTTAGCAAAACTTAACAAGGAGAAAGCGTTCGAACAAAGTGAAATAGAACGAAGTTCTCGCATGCTAAACAATCCAAATTTCGTTTCCAAGGCTCCAAAAGATAAGATAGAATTAGAGCGACAAAAACTCTTAACTCATCAACAAAATTTACAATCAATTTTAGAAAAAATTAAAAAAATTTAAAAAAAATTAATAAAAATTGAAAAAACTTCCGAACTACTTATATAGGAGGTTTTTTTAAATGAATAAAATTTTACTAACAGAAGAAGAACTACAAAATCACTATGTTGGAGCAGCTATTACATTAACCACTGTTATGGCAGTTATAGCTAGCGCGTTAATGGCAGTGGTGATTTACAAGTTATTTATTTCGAATAAAGGAACAACTACCGTTCCTGGTGGTTGGAAATTTACCTGGAATTAATGGGCAAAATAAAGGATTTACCTATTTTTGAAAGGCCTCGAGAAAAGGCATTTCGATATGGGACAAATTCGTTATCTAACGTTGAGTTATTGGCTATTTTGATAGGCAGTGGAACTAAAGGAAATTCCGCGATTGATATTGCTCAAGCAATATTAAATGATGCACATGGTCTATTAGACTTATCAAATATGCCATTATCTAGCATGCTAAAATTTAAAGGCTTGAATAAAATTTCAGCACTTAAACTTGTTGCATGTTTCGAACTTTCTAAGCGTTTGTTGTTTTCAAGGGTAGAAAATTACGATGGTGAAATAAGCCCAGCCTTCCTTTTTCACAAATACTATGTTTGTCTTGCATATGACAATCAAGAATCCCTCATCATCATCGTATTAAATAAACGTAAAAAGTTGATTTATGAAGGGGAATTATATCGCGGAAGTGATAATAATATCTCATTCTCTTTTAGAGATATATTCCGAATGCTTATCTTACATAACGGCTATTTTTACTATCTTATACATAATCATCCCAATGGAAAACTTCAGCCATCCGAGGCTGACTTCATCCTTACAAGCGAACTTATTAAGAAAAGCGAACAAGTGCATCTTCCCCTTCTAGATCACATTATTATTACAAAAGATGGTTACTATACATTCATTAACCAACCCCATGTTAACAAAGTAAATAAAATGGATTTTTCTACAATGAAAAATAAAAAAAGTGTTGATTGATTATTATAACTTTGTTATATTACTAACGTTGTCGCCTCACTAGCTACAACCGCATAGAAAAGGTTTTAAAAATCTTAGATTTACCTTAATAGCGAGTCCTTAGTGAATTTCTAAAAAGGAGGGACATTATGTACGCAATTATCGAAACTGGTGGAAAACAAGTCCGTGTTGAAGTTGGCAGTAGAGTCTACGTTGAAAAATTAGATGCTAAAGTTGGTTCAACAATCAAATTAGACAAAGTTTTACTTCTTGGCGATAAGAAAACTATTGTTGGCAACCCATATATCAATGGTGCAACAGTTACCGCTAAAGTAGAAAAAAATGGTTTATCTAAGAAAATTCGTGTTTTCACCTATAAGAGCAAAGCAAATGAACGTCGCACGATGGGACATCGTCAACCATACACTTGCTTAGTAATTGAAGCTATTAACGCTCCAGAAAAATAATGATTACTGTAATTATTAAAAAACACGAAAATTCTGATAAGATTCGTTTAATTGAGGTTAAAGGTCATGCTGATAGTGCACCATACGGAAAAGATCTTGTATGTGCCGCCGTTAGTGCTGTTATGACCGGAGGATTCAATGCTTTACAAGGACACGATTATCGCTTCATTCTTGAAGATGGACATGCGCTTGTTGAAGACTTAGATGAATGTTCAGATTATGATTCAGTTGTCTTAAAGACAATCGAAACTCAATTACAAACTATATACGAATCAAATAAGGAATTCATAACAATCTGTAAAGATTAGAAAGGAAATCCATCATTATGATGTTTAAATTAGATTTACAACTCTTTGCTAGCAAAAAGGGTGTTGGTTCTACAAAAAACGGTCGTGATTCTGCTGGTCGTAGGTTAGGTGCTAAAGTCGGTGATGGCCAATGGTGCCATGCTGGAAGTATCATCTATCGTCAAAGAGGAACACGTATTTATCCTGGCGAAAATACCAAAAAAGGTAAAGACGACACAATCTTTGCTTTAGTTAATGGCAAAGTTAAATATGAACGCCTCGGCAAAGATAGAACCATTGTTAGAGTTGTTGCTGACAAATAAAAAAATAAAATTTTAAAATAGACCACTTAGTTGTGGTCTTTTTTATTTGTTCATTATATAATAATGGTAGTTAGCGATAATTCGCTAACAGGATATTATGTTTATAGATAGAGCTGTGATTGAAGTTAGAAGTGGGAAAGGCGGAGATGGCGCAATTGCTTTTAGACGCGAAAAATTTGTTGCTAAAGGCGGTCCGGATGGTGGTAATGGCGGACGCGGTGCTTCTATAATTTTGAGAGCCAATTCAAAAATCAATACACTGTATAATTTCAGACACAGCAAATGTTTTATAGGGCCTGATGGTCAAAAAGGCGACATCAAAAATCAATACGGAAAGCATTCAGATGATATCTATGTTGATGTGCCTGTCGGAACTGTTGCTTATCTTGAAGAAGGAAACATTGTTTTAGGAGATTTAAACGAACACGGAAAAGAGCTGCTGGTTGCTAAAGGCGGACGTGGTGGAAGAGGCAATTCTTCATTTAAAAGCAGCACTAATCGATGTCCTAAAATTGCTGAAAACGGTGAACCAGGCGAAAAGAAGAGATTAATTTTGGAATTAAAATTGCTTGCTGATGTTGGTGTTGTCGGACTTCCAAGTGTTGGAAAATCAACTTTATTATCTGTTTTGAGCAGTGCAAGACCAGAAATAGCTGACTATCCATTTACAACAATCATTCCTAACTTGGGAGTTGTTAATTCTGCCGATGGAAAGTCTTTCGTTATGGCCGATCTTCCTGGACTTATTGAGGGAGCGCATCTTGGAAAAGGCTTAGGATTACAGTTTTTGAGACATATTGAACGTTGTAGAGTAATCTTACATATGATTGATTTTTCAGAAAGTGGAAGAGATCCTTTTGATGACTATCAAGTAATTAACAATGAATTAAAACAATATGGATTTGGTTTAGATAAGAGGCCTACTTTAATTGTGGCTTCTAAAATTGATGAAGAAGGTGCTTTAGAGAGATTATCTCTCTTTAAGAAGAAAACGGGACTTGATGTTTTGCCAATTTCAAGTTTATTGGAGCAAGGATTAGACGAACTAAAATTCAAATGTTTAGAAATTCTTGAAAAAACGCCTCCATTTCCTTTATTTAATGAAAATGAGGATAAAAATTTAGACCATAAAATTTATAGTTTGGGTGAAGAAGAGAAGGAATTTTATATCAAAAGGCCAAATAATCATACCTGGGTTATTTATGGTGATAAGATCATAAAATTTTACAGAATGACTAATATTTCAACTGATGAAGGAATGATGAAATTGATGTCTCATTTGCGACAACTTAGAGTTGATGACGAGTTAGAACGTCTTGGCGCGAGTGATGGCGATGATGTAATTTTAGATGATTTTACTTTTGAATTTGTGAGGTAAAAATGAATTTACAAGATTATTTAAAAGTTATTGAGAAATTTGTAAGTGATTATTTAAAAAACACTGGTATGTCCAAATATATGTTGGGACTTTCTGGTGGTGTCGATTCATCTTTAGTTGCTTTATTGACTCAAAAAGCAGTTGGTAACGATAAGCTTTTGGTTGTTATGATTCCTATCGAAAGCAATCCTGATGATTTAAATGATGCAAAAAGAATAGTTAAACAATTTAAACTCAACTCTTTAACTATTGATGGCACTTCTATATATAAAAGTGCTCTTGAAAGCTTACAAAAAGAAAATGTTTTATTGAATGTAGCAACTAAAAGCAATCTAAAAGTTAGAATTAGAATGATTATTTTATATGCTATTGCACAAATGAATAATGCGCTGGTAATTGGCACAGACAATGCCGACGAAAGATATACCGGTTATTTCACGAAATATGGTGATGGTGGTGTAGATCTTTTGCCAATTGTCCATCTTTTAAAAAGGGAAGTTGTCGAAGCTAGTAAATTATATGGTTTGCCTGATGATTTAGCCGAAAGAGTTCCAAGCGCAGGGCTATTTAGTGGCCAAACTGATGAATCTGAAATGGGCATTTCATATAGAGATTTAGATAACTTCTTGATGGGCCAAACTATCAGTGATGAAACTAAAGAAAAAATAGAACGATTGCATAGAATTAGTGAACATAAACGTTCTCCTATTCCATCCCCCGTACCATTTAGGAGGGATTCGTGATGAAAAAGAAATTTGATATTGCGATCATTGCCTCGTTATTAAGCGCATTTGCTATTCTTATTTTATTAATAATGTTTGTAGTTGTGTTTAAATAGGAGGCTTTATGATCTATTACTTAAAAGGAACTGTTGTTCATAAAGAACAAGACACCATAGTTATTGATGTTCATGATGTCGCCTACGAGATTTTAGTTAGCCATTCTGATATATACGAGTTGGGTCAAAAAGCTGTTGTTTATACATATAATGTCATTAAAGATAATAATGAATATTTAGTAGGTTTTTCTTCTTTGGAAGAGAAAAACGTTTTTTCACTTTTAATTAAGGTAAAAGGTGTTGGTCCAAAATCTGCCATCAACATATTATCTAAAACAACTCCGGAATCTGTTATAAACGCGATTGAAAGCAATAATGTTTTGTTTTTAAAGAAATTACAAGGCGTTGGAACTAAAGCAGCGAGCCAAATTATTTTAGATTTGAAAGGTCAATTAACCGGGTCAAAAGGAAATCCAAATCAATATGATGAGGTTCGTGAAGCACTTAAGCAATTAGGCTTTAAAACAAAGAAAATTGACGAAGCATTAAGCCAAGTTAATGTTAGAAATGGTTCGAACGAAGAAATTTTAAAAGAAGCACTAAAACTTTTGAGGTCAAAACTATGAGTAGAGTAATTGACGCAGAGTTTGACCAAAAAGAAAATAATGATGAAATTAATTTAAGACCCCAAAATTTAGATTCGTATGTTGGACAAAAAATCGTAAAAGAAAATTTAAGAATTTTTATAGGCGCAGCTTTGCATCGTGACGAACCTTTAGACCACGTTTTGCTTTATGGTCCCCCAGGGTTAGGAAAAACTACTTTAGCTTATATAATCGCAAACGAGATGCATGCAAAAATACATTTTGTTACTGGACCCTCAATAGAAAAAACTGGCGACTTAGCAGCACTTTTATCAATTTTAGAAGCTGGAGATATTTTATTTATAGATGAAATACATCGTATGCCAAAAATTGTTGAAGAGGCTCTTTATAGTGCGATGGAAGATTTTGAATTCAATATCATGATTAACAGAGAAAGTGGAAGCAATGTTATGACACTAAAATTGCCACCTTTTACACTTATTGGTGCAACCACAAAAGCCGGAACCCTTTCTTCTCCATTTAGAGCAAGATTTGGCATTATTCAAAAATTAGATTTCTACGATGTGAACGAAATAAAACAGATAATAGAAAGAACCGCCAAAGTTTTTAATATGACTATTGATGACGATGCTTGCCTTTCTTTGGCTAAAAGAAGTCGTGGAACTCCAAGAATTGCAAATCGACTTTTCAAAAGAGTTAGAGATTTTTCACATTTCTACGAGAAAAGTGACATTCAAATTAATGATGTAAATACCGCTATGAAATATCTTAAAGTTGACGATATTGGTCTTGATGATGTCGATATTAAATATCTAAAAACATTAATTCATCGTTTCAATGGTGGGCCAGTAGGATTAGAAACGTTAGCTGCAGCAATTGGAGAGGAAATTGATAATCTTGAGGAAGTTTATGAGCCATATTTATTACAAATCGGGTTCGTCGACCGGACACCACGAGGAAGAATTGCAACAAAAAAGGCTTTAAAATACATATCGAAATAAGAGTTTTTACATATACGCGCACATTAATGTTGATTTACTAAAAGTAAGATAGTATATTTTACTATAGACGCGTATGCGTTATACATATTACCTGCAGGAGGAACGATTATGCGTAGATTATGGGCTTACATTACACTCGCATTTAGCGCGCTCGTTATTATGTTGACGAGTTTCAGTAATATCTTTTTAAATGCTTCTACCAATCTTGAATATTCTCAAGGAAGAGAAATGGTCTTCTACATTTCTGAAAAAGATGAAAACAATCCAGTTAGAGAACAAGGTGATCCAACAATGGCCAGTTCCATTGCTAAGATTATGGAAGATAGATTGGCTGGTTTTGATATTGATTCATTTGAAATTACAACATTGGGTGATAACGCTATAAAAGTTAATTTGTATCAAGAAAAAGAAAGTCATTATGATTACTTGGCAAAATATTTATCATTTAATGGTTCATTAGCTATCACAACCTCTGCAAATGGTCCTGCCGTTGCTTGGACAAAAGATCCTGAAAATCCATCAACATTTATTAATGGTGGTGCTTATAGAGTTCAAATTGGTGATATCAATCCTGCAATCGTTATTCCTGTTAACCAAGACGACACTAACTTTAAAGAAGTTCTTGCTGAAGCTCAAAAAGCTTATGAAGACAGAGGTGAACCTTCTGAAGAAGGCGAAGAAGAAAGCGTTTATTTATATTTCTGGCACGACTATGAAGAGGGAGATTCTTATGAATCTTTAAGCAAGCAAAGTGAAGTTTTGTCATCTAAATTAGTTATGCCTTTAACATATGCTCCTGATGAATCAGATGGTACAGGAAATAAAAATCTATATTATAACGGTAATAAAGGTTTAATGTACGCCATGATTAACCAAGATATAGATGGAGATGGCAATGTAACCTCTTTAGAGTTGAAAGAAGCTTATTGGATTACTGATTATTATGTTAAGTTAATTAATGCTGTTGAACTTCCTTATAAGGTTGAATACACATATTACAATACTTCTGCTCCTATTGTTGAACCATTAGTTACAGTCACAACAAGTGAGCGCTTAGCAAATAGTACAACACTAATCGCTACATTAGTTGCTATTGCAGTTTTATCTTTACTATTAGTTGTATTCTTTAGACTAGGCTCACTCGCCGCTATTGTCACAACAATTGGTAGCGTTTTCGGTGGCGTTGGCTTATTAGTTGCTACTGGCGCAACATTTAATACCGCAGCCGTAGTTGGATTGGTGTTAGTTGCGATTGCATCACTAGTTAGCAATGTCATTTATCTAACAAAATTAAAAGATGAAGCCTATCGAGGACGTACACTGAAGAAAGCCAATGCTGAAGCTGGCAAAAAGAGTGTTTTACCAATAGTTGATGTTAACGTTGTTGTTATTGTTATTGGCGCCATGATGTTCTTAATGGGTGGATCTATGATGAGACCATTTGCTGCAGTAACTGTTTTAGGTGGATTATGCTCATTATTATTAAACTTAATTGTTTTAAGAATTTTAATGTGGCTAGCCACAAATACCACAAAATTGTCCGGTAGATATGGCTTGTTTGGCATCGAAGCTGATAAAGTTCCAGATCATACAAACGAAGAAAAACAAACTTATTTTGGTGCTTATGCTGAGAAGGACTTTACAAAAAGTAAAAAACCAGTTGGCATTATAACTGCCTTATTATTTATTGCTACTTTAGCTGGTTCCATTACATTCTCTGTATTAAATAACGGTGATTTATTTAGAACCTCTAATCCAACTCGTGATACACAAGTAATTTTATCAATCGAAGACGAAGGATTTGCTGATGGTAATGAGCGTTTAGCTAAGATTCTAAATAATATCCATTATTATTCAAATCCTGATTCCAAAGAAGAAGATCGTTTAAAATCTCCAACGATAATTCAATCAAAAGTTAATCCTACAACAAAAGAGATTGAATATATTGCAACTTATGATTCACCAAGCGAAGCTTTGGTTACTTACCGTAAAAATGTCGACGAAGATAAATATGACGAAGTTAAAACCTTTGTTTATATTGTTACTTTAGATAGTTCATTTAATGAAAAAATGTACGCATGTTACTCAGATGGTACTACCAAAATTGGAACAGAAAGCGACGCATTTACAATTAACGAATTATTCGAAGAATTCTTAGATGATGGTTCCTCTCCATTTAAAGGATATAAAGCTAACCTTTCACTTAAGAGTGCAACACTCGTTTATTCTTCCACACCTAAAGTTGGTACAACACCTAAACCAAAAATGCTCTTAATTGCAACGCTTATAGCTTCTGCTATCTTAATGTTATATTTCTTACTCAGATATCGATTAACACGTGGTTTAGCAAGCATCATACTTCCACTTGCAAACTCAATGATTACCATTGGTATATTTGCTTTAGTGAGAGTTATAGCTTCTAGTTATATTGTTGTTGCAGTTCCTCTTGTTTGTGCATTTACCTTCATGCTGTCTATCATTTATATGAATAAAGAAAGAGAAATGGTTATCGAAGATAAAACGCATGATAAGAGCGTAGAAAACCGTCAAGCTATCATGAAAAAAGCTGTCAGCACAAGTTTCACAGCTATGATTTATAGTGCGGTATTAGCTATTTACCTTGTTATTAACTTCTTTGGGTTTGGTCCTGCCAATACAGCCATGATATATATAGTGGCGATTGTCGGATGCATATTAGCAATTGTTTTGGTTCCAATTTTAAATGGACCATTAGCCCAATTGTTATATAAATGGTTTAGCAAAATTCACGTTAATCGCAAACCTAGAAAAGCAAAGAAAAATAAACCTGTCAATAAATCGGCAGAACCAGAAGAAGCTATATTTATTGGTATTAATGATTAATTTATTAGGCTACATTTTGTAGCCTTTTTATTATATGAACCACGGATTATTACAAAAATTACTTGATTATTATCAGATTAATTACGATCAATACCTTAACTTAAATAAGGAAGTTTCATTGTCCACTTTTTCTGATGGAATGCATTTTGAACAAATTGAATCAGCTATTAAGCTTGTAAGAGAAATACAAAAGAATAATGGTAAGATTTTAATTTATGGGGATTATGATGCTGATGGAATTATGGGCACTTCCATATTAGTAAAGATGTTTCAATATACTGGTTATATTGTTGACTTCTACTTACCTAATCGTTATCAAGATGGATATGGAATAAACGAAAGTAAAGCTCAAGAATTTGTAAAACAAAATTATGATTTAATAATAACTGTTGATAATGGTGTTACAGCCTTTAAACCAATAGAGATATTAAAAGAAAACGGTATAAAAGTTATTATTTTAGATCACCATCAACCTGAAGAGAATTTGCCAATTGCAGATTATATTATTCACCCTATTATCTCTAAATTCAGCGATATAACGACAAGCGGTGCGTTTACTGCATTTATGTTTTCTTATGCGTATTTAGGATATTTTGATAAATATTTATCGACCCTAGCAGCTATTTCGTTAATAAGTGATATGATGCCTCTTATTGGTTTTAATAGAGATTTTTTACGCGCTGTATTTCAGGAATATAAAAATGGAGAATTTTTACAAATAGATTTGCTATCAGATAACGAACCTTTTAATGAAAATACGATAGGTATGAAGATTGCACCTCGTATAAATTCAGTTGGAAGGCTTATTGATAATACATCAATAAATGAAATTGTTTATTATTTTACCAATAATGATAAAGAAAATATTATAACCTACTTTAATTATTTGATTTCATTAAATGAAGAAAGAAAGTTATTGACGAAACAAGCCAATGATAGCGTTAATGTCGACGCAACCCAGTCTGCCATAATTTCGATAATGGATATAAAAGAAGGGTTGCTTGGATTAGTAGCAAATTCCCTTATGAATGTTTATCAAAAACCAGTCATTATATTTACACTAGATTCAACAAAAATCGTTTATAAAGGAAGTGCCAGATCACCCGAGGGATTTAATATTGTCGAAGCTTTTGAAAAATTAAAACCATATTTAATCGCGTATGGTGGACATTCATCTGCTGGCGGATGTTCAGTATCTGTTGATAAATTTATTGATTTTCAAAATGGGTTTTTAGATATTGCTAAAAATAAAAAAATTACGGCAAATCACGAAGATTTTATTGAAATTTCGATTAATGATATTACTGAAGATAATGCTGATTTAATTAGTTCTTTCGCCCCTTTTGGTGAGTGCTGGAAAACACCAAATTTAAAAATCTCTAGAATTAAAACTGATTCGTTAATGTTTTCGAAAAATGGTGAACACATATTGTCTCAGATTGGATTTAATAATCGATTGGTTGGTTTTGGATTTAACAAACAAAAAATTCTATTAACTCCATATGTTGATATGTTTGGCACAATAAGAAAAACCTTTTATAAAAATAATAAAAATATTGAATTTTTAATAAAAAATGTTGTTTCATCCACAAAATAAAATTATATTTTTCTTACAGTAAATATTTAACCCACAAAAATAAAATTTCAATTGAGTAGAATAATATTTTTACTACTCTTTTTAATATTTGAGAAGTATTTTTTATTTAAAAAATAGATATAATCTATTATTATATTAGTATCTCATTAACAATATATGTATCCAAGGGATGCATTATTGATTGACCCCTAG
>JAKSVI010000001.1 GCA_024408095.1 Bacilli bacterium | reverse complement strand
ATAGTTTTTTCGTCGTGGACTTTATGAAAAAAATACTTGATAATTGTAGGTATGAGCAACGATAAAATGAACAACGATAAAAAAATTCAAATTAACGGAGGATATCCGCTTCATACGTTCGATGATGTCAAAAACATCTATGAACAATATATTAAAAACGACGATGATCGTAAAGCTATTGAGCAAGCCTATGCTTTTGTAATTGAAAAGCATCAAGGACAATTGAGAAAAAGCGGTGAACCATATTATCATCACTTAATAGAAGTTGCTTATATTCTCGCGGAATATCAACATGGACCTAACACCATTATTGCCGGACTATTACACGATGTTGTGGAAGATACAAATGTCACCATTGAAGAAATTCAAAAAAAATGGGGATCAGATGTAGCAAAACTTGTCGATGCTTTAACAAAAATTCAGAGATTAAAATTATCTAAGATTACTAGTGAAGAGTTTGAAGCTGAAGATCATAGAAAAATATTTTTAGGGATGGCAAAAGACATCCGTGTTATTTTGGTTAAACTAGCAGATAGATTGCATAATATGCGAACTTTAGCGGTTCTTTCACCAGAAAGGCAACAAGCACTTTCAAAAGAAACTATGGAAGTTTTTCTTCCAATAGCTTCAAGACTCGGTCTCGATCACATAAAAAGTGAATTAGGTGAGTTGTGTCTAAAATATCTTGAGCCACAACGATATCAAGAAATTAAAAAATTATTAACAAAACGTACTAAAACTTTAAAGAAAAATCTTGATACATTCTCGAAAAAGATTGCTGATATTTTGTATGAAGCAAAAATACCATTTGAAATATCTTTTAGAGTTAAAAGCATAGATTCTATCTATGATAAAATGTATAATCGTGGTCATTCGTTCGATGAAATTTATGACATTATGGCGTTGAGAATCATTACCGATACAGAAATTCAATGTTATGAAATTTTAGGTTTAATTCATAAAGTTTATAAACCACTCCCGAAGAGGTTTAAAGATTATATTGCTTCCCCAAAAACAAATATGTATCAATCCTTGCATACAACAGTTTTATCTGGCGATGGCAACTTTTATGAAGTCCAAATAAGAACAAAAGATATGGATTCGGTTGCTGAAAACGGAATTGCCGCACATTGGGCATATAAAGAAGGCCATTATAACTCCGAAGCCGAACAGAAAGAAATCGAAAATCAATTGCACTGGTTTAGAGACTTTGTTTCAATTACTGATAATTCTGATAAAGAGAACGCACAAGAATATATCAATAACTTGACTCAAGATATTTTTGAGGCCAATGTCTATGTTTTTTCACCAAAAGGAAAAGTTATAGAACTGCCATCAGGTTCCACTCCGATTGATTTCGCATATAGAATACATACAAAAGTTGGTGATAATTGTGTTGGCGCCATGGTGAATGGAATGATGGTTCCATTAAATACTATTTTAAAAACTGGTGATATGGTTGATATAAAAACAAGTAAAAATAGCAAAGGCCCCAATGAAGGATGGCTCGAATTTGTTAAGAGCGCTAGTGCGAAAAGCTGTATCCGTAAATTTCTAGCAAAGAAAAACGCAGATATGGTACGTGAAGAAAAAATTGCGAAAGGTCGTCAAGCTTGCATCGATATGTTCACGGAACGTGGAGTTCCCACTGAACAAATGCTTAAACTTGTCAATACACAAGAGGTTTTATCACATTTTGAGTGCGAAACTCTTGATGATCTTTTTATATCCGTTTGCAATAAAAAACCCAGTTCTAATGCTATTGTTGATTTTTTAAATATTAAAAAAACTGTTTCAACGGATCAGTTAAAAACGAAAACACAAACTCAAAATAATTGCCCTGTTTATTGCAAAGGAGTTTCTAAAATTGCAATCTCTTTAGCGAATTGCTGCTCGCCAATACCTGGCGATGATATCGTCGGCTATATTACCAAAGGTAAAGGAATATCCGTCCATCGTAAAAACTGTCCTAATATTTCTAATGAAAGCGAACGTCTTATAGATGTCTATTGGAGAGAAGATATACAATTTGCTACTTTTTCTGTTGATTTATCTGCAGAAGCGAATGATCGACCCAATTTATTGTCTGATATTATGGGCGTTCTTACTACAAGCAAAGTTCCTGTTTCTTCGATTCACGCCTCGCTTGCCAATGGTGGAAATATTTGCATTGTATCAATGACAATTAGCGTTAGCGATGCAAAGAGATTAAGAGATATTCAAAGCATTTTACTTAGTGTAAAAGGCATTTATAAAGTTATAAGAGTTATTCATTAATAAAAGGTGGTATTTTATGGATGTAAAAAATGTTAAAGGAACACATGATGTTTATGGCGAAGAAGCCAATGCTTACATGGAAGTGGAAAATTTGATGAGTCATATTGCTGAGCTGTTTGCTTTTCGCAATGTCAGGCCACCAGTTTTAGAATATAGTGAGGTTTTTACTCGAGGTGTCGGCGAATCTAGCGATATAGTTAGAAAAGAAATGTATACATTTACCGATAAAGGTGATCGTTCTTGTACATTAAGGCCTGAATTTACGGCCTGCATAATGCGTTTAGTGACGCAAAATAAACTTTATGCAACCAATGAGCTTCCATTGAAATATTATTATTGTGGACCTGTATTCAGGTATGAAAGACCACAATTAGGCAGATATCGTCAATTCAATCAGTTTGGTGTCGAATCAATTGGTGTAAATAGTGCTTCAGCTGATGTTGAAACAATAGTTTTAGCCTATACAATACTTCAATCTATAGGATTGGAAAATGTTACAATCAAA
Source organism: Bacilli bacterium (assembly GCA_024408095.1). GTDB lineage: Bacteria > Bacillota_I > Bacilli_A > RFN20 > CAG-826 > JAKSVI01. Next base: position 105,197 of record JAKSVI010000001.1, on the reverse strand, counting down.
CTAAATAGTTTGGGCGATGAGGAAACAAGAAATAACTATAGAGAAGCACTAAAACAATATTTTGCTAAATATATCGAAGATATGTGTCCTGATTGTCAATCACGCTTTGAACTCAATCCATTGAGAATTTTAGATTGTAAAGTCGAAGATGATAAAAAATATATTCAAAACGCCCCTAGAATAGCCGATTATTTAAGCAAAAATAGCAAAGAAAGATTTGATGAAGTTAAAGCTCTGCTTAGCGCTTTATCTATACCTTTCGAAGTAGATGATTCCCTAGTTAGAGGTTTAGATTATTACTCAGAAACTGTTTATGAGTTCCATTATACCAGTCAAAAAGGCTTAAATTATGGAGCTGTTGGCGCTGGTGGACATTATGGAAATTTAATGAAAGAGTTTAATGGGCCAGACTATCCAGGAGTTGGATTCAGTTTTGGCATAGAACGTATTGTATCAGTCTTAACTGATGATGATTTGCTTCCTGATGTTAGTAACAGCCTCACTGCGTATGTCATGCCTATGGATAAGTCGTACGTAAATAGCGCTCTCATGATTGCATCAATGCTTCGTGTAGAAGGTTATAGTGTTGATCTTTGTTATGAGCCATCAAAACTTGGAAGCATGTTTAAAAAAGCTGAAAAGAAAAATTCTAAATACGCCATAATTATTGGTGAAAACGAATTAGAATCTAGTACAGTTGTGATTAAAAATATGAATACCCAAGTTCAAGAAACTGTAAAAATTGATAATTTAGTCGATTATTTAGATGAATTAGAGAGCTCTGACCATGAATGCGATTGTGGATGTGGATGCCACGAAGATCATGAATGTCATTGCCACGAGCATAAGGAGAAATAATATGAATAGAACTTGTTTTAACACTGATTTAAGCGAAAAAGATATTGGTAAAAAAGTTACATTAATTGGATGGGTTTCAAAGAAACGCAACCTAGGAAGTATTATTTTTATTGACCTTAGAGATCGTTCTGGAATTATTCAAGTAATGGTTAAAGATAGTGAAAAAATGCCAGATATTCATAATGAATATATTATTTCAGTATTAGGAACTGTTTCCAAAAGGGAAACCCCAAATCCAAAAATGAAAACTGGATCAATTGAAATAATTGCAGAAAACATTGACATTATTAACACGGCAAAGCTTACTCCAATGATTATCGCCGATGAAACCGATGCCTTGGAAGATACAAGACTTAAATATAGATATTTAGATTTAAGACGACCAATGATGCAAAACTATTTGGATGTTAGACACAAAATCAAAATGGCCGTACATAGTTATTTAAACGAAAATAGATTTATTGAAGTGGAAACGCCTATACTTACATTATCTACACCTGAAGGTGCAAGAGATTATTTAGTACCTAGTCGTGTTCATCATGGCAAATTTTATGCATTACCACAATCTCCGCAATTGTTTAAACAATTATTAATGATCGGTGGTATTGAAAGATATTATCAAATTGCACGTTGCTTTAGAGATGAAGATTTAAGGGCTGATAGACAGCCAGATTTTACTCAAATAGATATCGAAACTTCGTTTCTTGATCAAAATCAATTTATTACAATGATGGAAGGTTTGATTCAAAAAATCTTTAAAGAAACAATAGATTTCGATGTTAAGCTCCCTTTGAGAAGGATTCCTTATAAGGAAGCGATGGATAATTATGGCAGTGACAAACCAGACACCAGATTTGATATCAAACTCCACGATTTAAGTGGCGTATTTAATGAAACAACCTTTAATGGCTTCAAGAATGTAGAAACAATTCGAGGCATTTCTATCAAAGGAGTGGCAAGTTCTACAAGTAGAAAAGTGATTGACGAATTAACATTAGAAGCTAAAAAATTTGGTTTAGGCGGAATTGTTGTTCTTAAGAAAGAAAATGATATTTTGAACGGATCGTTCACTAAATTTTTAAGTGAAAAAGAGATGAATGGTCTAGAAGATGAATTCAAGTTAGAAAATAATGACGTTGTCATTTTTGCTGCAGGCAATTACAATCGCTTGTGCCCGTTGTTAGGCGCACTTAGATGCAAATATGCACGAGAACTTGGTTTAATCAAACCAAATACGTATGATCTATTATGGGTTGTTGATTTTCCATTATTTGAAAGAGATGTTGAAAGTGGAAATATTACGAGTACACACCATCCATTTACACGCCCACGTGATGAGGATTTAAAATATCTAGAAACAGATCCAACCAAGGTTTTAAGCTATGCTTATGATATAGTCATTAATGGATATGAAGCAGGTGGTGGATCTTTAAGAATCTACGATCAAGACGTTCAAAAGCAAATATTTAAAACTCTAGGTTTATCTGATGAAGATGTGAAACGAAAATTTGGATTCTTTGTTGATGCATTCCAATATGGAACTCCTCCGCACGCTGGTATGGCTTTTGGTCTTGATAGATTAACAATGATTCTTGGAGGAACAGATAACATTCGAGACGTTATCGCTTTCCCTAAAAATTTATCTGCTGTTTGTCCAATGAGTGGGGCACCAAACGTTGTTGATGATAGTCAACTCAATGATTTAGGAATCGCTGTAACCGATAAGGAAGAATAATTTTATAAACTTTGTTTATACAAATACTAAAAATATACTAAATAACTACTATTAGGAGGTATGAATAAAATGAATGAAATTGATAAAGTTTCAGTAGCTACAATTAGATCAATGGTAATTGATATGATTAACAAAGCAAACTCAGGGCATCCTGGAATGGCTTTGGGAAGCGCGCCATTGCTTTATACATTATTTACGAGGCATTTAATTGCGAATAGTAAAGATTCAAAATGGTTTAATCGCGATCGTTTTGTTATGTCGAGCGGACATGCCTCAAGTTTACTTTATACTATGTTACATTTATGTGGTTATAAAATATCCATTGATGATTTAAAGCAATTTAGACAGCTAGATTCATTAACTCCTGGCCATCCAGAAGTTGGCCATACAGATGGGGTTGATGCTACTAGTGGACCATTAGGTCAAGGTATTGCGCAAGCAGTTGGAATGGCCATGGCCGAGGAAAGCGTCCGGGCGAATTATAAAGATGGCGAAACTCTTTGTAATCATTACACCTATGTATTATGTGGTGATGGATGTTTACAAGAAGGTATATCTCAAGAGGCAATTTCTTTTGCGGGCCATCAAAAGCTTAATAAACTAATTTTATTTTATGATGCCAACCAAGTTACACTTGATGGATCCTTGGACTTATCTTTTTCTGAATGTGTAAAATCTCGTTTTGTTGCCTCAGAATGGAACGTTATTGACGTTGAAGATGGAAATGATATAGACAAAATAGATAAAGCAATAATTGATGCAAAAAGAAGTAAAGATAAACCGACAATGATTTGTGTCCACACAATAATCGGATACGGTTCATCTAAACAAGGAACTTCAAAAGTTCATGGTTCACCTTTAGGTGTTGAAGATGGAAAACATGCTAAAGTTGAAGTTTATGGATTTGATCATGAAGATTTTTATGTTCCTGATGAAGTTTACAAACATTTCCAAGATACTTTCGGAAAACGTGGTAATAAAGCCTATGAAAGTTACAAAACAAAATTAGTATCTTATCAAAAAGATAATCCGATGGATTATAACCGCTTTTTATCATTAAAAGATAATTGTGTTAATGATTATTTACCTAATGTCTACCCAATTTATGAAAAAGGAAGTTTGTTATCTACACGAGCTGCTTCAGGAAAAGCATTAAACTCATATGTGCTTTCTATCCCTAATTTGATTGGTGGTAGCGCTGATGTTGCTGGTAGCGTTATGACCAAACTTGATGGTGGATGCAATTTTGATCCAAACTGTCGATATGGACATAATATTAACTGGGGAATAAGAGAATTTGCGATGGCATCAGCACAAAACGGTATGCTGCTTCATGGTGGAGTCAGAACTTATGTTGGTTGTTTTGCTGTTTTCTCAGACTATATGAAACCTGCAATTCGAATGGCTGCATTATCTAATTTACCTGCCATTTATCTTTTTTCACATGATTCAATTGCGGTTGGAGAAGACGGGCCAACACATCAACCAATTGAACAACTAGCTATGCTTAGGAGTATTCCAAATGTTTACGTAGTTAGACCATGTGATGAAAGAGAAACATTTGCCGCATGGAATTTAGCACTTTCTAGCACAAAAACTCCAACAGCATTGATTCTATCTAGACAAAATTTACCTTTATTAGATGAAAGTTCAGAAGATGGATTATTCAAAGGAGCTTATATTGTTTCAAAAGAAAAATCAAAATTGGATATGACTTTATTAGCGACAGGTAGTGAAGTTAGTTTAGCAATTCAAGCTCAAAAAATATTATTAGAAGAAAATATCGATGTTCGCGTCGTATCTATGCCATGCTGGGAACTTTTTGATAAGCAAACTGATGAATATAAAAAATCTGTATTAGGGTTGCCAAGGGAAAAAAGAATTTCTGTAGAAATGTTATCAACATTCGGCTGGGATAAATGGTCTAGATACCATTTCGGTATTGATGAATTTGGAACAAGCGCTCCAAGCAAAGATGCAATAAGAAAATTTGATTTTACAGCTGAAAATTTAGCCAATGTAATCAAAGACGTTTTAAGTAAATAATATGAAAACATCTAGAAACCAATCTCACTATATTATTATGACCGTCATCTATGATGAGTTGACGGACTTTGTTGTCGGCAAAGGTGAAACATTTCGTGATGCAAGAAATTTAATTGCCTCAATATCCGAATGTGAGTTGTCAGAAATTGATCCATACATTCTAAATAGTGTGAGTTTAACACTTAACAATTACGGTAAAATTATTAATGCCTACTTGCCATATTTGAAAAATTGGAAGTGGGATCGTTTGCCTCTTTTAACGAGGTCTATTTTGCTTATGAGCTATGCTCATTATACCTATGTCGAAAAGGTTGATAAAAAGGTTGTTATAAACATTGCTGTTGATTTAGCTAAAAAATACATTGAGGAAAAACAAGCCAAGTTTATCAATGCAATATTAGATGAGGTTTTAAAATAATGATTTTGCCTCGAACACAATCTTTCTCTGTTAGTGATGTTAATAAATATATTAAAGGCATCCTTTCCAATGATGAAAATCTAAAATTTTTGTGTGTAAAAGGCGAGATTAGTAATTTTAAGCAAGCCGGAAACGGTCATTATTATTTCTCTTTAAAAGACAATGATTCATCAATTGGTGCGGTAATGTTTTCTACATACGCTTCAAAATTAACCTTTGAACCAAAAAATGGCGATGAAGTATTGGTCTTGGCCTCAATTGATGTTTATGTGCCTAGGGGCAATTATCAACTAATGGTATATGAAATTGATCAAGTTGGATTGGGCAATATGCTTCTTGAATTAGAACAATTAAAGCAAAAGCTTCAAAAAGAAGGCCTATTTGATGAAAAAAGGAAAAGAAGTATAAATCTATTCCCAAGAGCAGTTGGTGTCATAACTGCTCCAAATGGGGCCGCAATTCACGATATAGTCACTAATTTGCATCGTCGATATCCTATTTGTGATATTTATGTATTCCCAAGCTCAGTGCAAGGTGAGAATGCTCCCAAGGAATTATTAAAAGCTTTTAACAAGTCGCAAGAATATGATTTAACAACTCTTATCATCGGCCGAGGTGGTGGAGCCAGTGAGGATTTAAGCGCTTTTAATGATGAAACCTTGGTTAGGGCTATTGCTAATAGTAAAATGCCAGTTATCTCTGCCGTAGGTCACGAAGTAGATGTTACCTTAGTAGATTTTGTGGCTGATAAAAGAGCTTCTACACCTACAGGAGCAGCAGAGTTAGCTAGTGTTGATCGAAGAGAAATAGAACAAAGCCTATCATATAAATTTGATGATATGGCAAACATTCTAAAAGAAAATATACAAGATCTTAAAAATGATATTAATAATTACAAAAATGATATTGAAAAATCTTTATATAATTCTGTTGCATTGAACAAAAGCAGATTAGAAGGTGTTAAGCAGCATTTAAATGCACTAAATCCTACCGCTATACTAAATAGAGGATATTCAATTACAACGGATCAAAATGGAAATGTAATCAGCAGTGTAAAATCATTAAACAATGACGCAATTTTATTAACAAAATTAAAAGACGGTCAGATAGAAAGTAAAATACTTTCTAAAAAGGAGAATTAACATGGATGAGAAATTAGATTTCGAAAAGGAAATGAAACGACTAGATGAAATCATTGCTAAAATGGATGACAGTAGCCAATCTTTAGATACAAAACTAAAATTGTTTGATGAAGGGAATAAAATAATTAAAAAATTAGAAACGGCATTAAAAGAGGCCGAATCGAAAGTTGAAAAAGTTGTTTCTACTAAGTAGGTAAAAAGAATATAGTAGAAAATTAGTTAAAAATTAGTAGTATTTATGAGCAATTACGAACCTAAAAGAATCAACATTAAAAGTATTAAAAATCCAGAATTTCTTAAAGAACTGAATTATCGGGAACTGGATCTTTTGAGCGAGGATATTAAAAACTACATTTTGAATGTAACATCAAAAAGTGGTGGCCATTTATCAAGCAATCTTGGCGTTATTGATGCCACAATCGCCTTATGTCGCAGTTTTAATTTTCCAAAAGATAAAATAATTTTTGATGTTGGCCACCAATGCTATACATATAAAATTTTAACCGGTCGTTCTTTAGAACGCTTTAGATTAAAAGATGGAACATCTGGATTTCAAAAAATGAGCGAAAGTGAATATGACGCATTTGAAGCTGGCCATTCATCGACATCTATTAGCGCCGCTGTAGGCTTTGCCTATGCTCGTGACATCAAAAAAGAAAATTACGATATCATCGCTTTTATTGGAGATTCATCAATTGCAAATGGCCTTGCTTTTGAAGGGCTAAACAATGGTTCTTCAGGCAATCACAAAGTGATAATTGTTGTAAACGACAATAATATGTCTATTTCTCCTGCTGTAGGAGCACTTTCTAAATTTTTTACCGGATTATCTATTTCTGCCTTTTATAGAAAAAGTAAAAACGCATATAGAAAAATTCTTGTTTGGAACTTCTTAGGTAGAAAAATATATTCATTATCTAAAAAAATTAAAAATTGGGTTAAAAGGCACGTTATTAGAATTGGAATATTTGATAATTTGGGCTATAAAGTTTTGGGGCCAATTGATGGTCACAATATAAAACGCATGGAAGCAACATTTGCTAAAGCAAAAAAAGTTCCACAATCTGTTGTAATTATTATTCAAACAGTAAAAGGAAAAGGATATAAATTTGCTGAAGAAGATAATGTTGGCACATGGCATGGAGTTTCGACATTTAATAAAAAAACAGGCAAACTCCCAAATGATAATCACCATAGCTGGTCTGAATTTTATGAAAAATTGGTTGCTGAAAAGATGGAAACAGACAAAAATGTTGTTACTATCGTTCCAGCAACAGGATTTGGAAGCTATTTGAAACCTGTTTTTGATAAATATCCAGACCGTTGTTTTGATGTTGGAATAGCTGAAGAGCACGCTTTAACGATGTCCAGCGCTATTTCAATAAGTGGTCTACATCCAATTATCTCTATTTATTCCACATTTTTACAAAGAGGTTACGACCAATTGAGCCATGATTTGGCGAGAATGAATTGCGATTCTACAATCTTAATCGATCGCGCTGGTTTAGTAGGTCAAGATGGAGAAACGCATCAAGGCATATATGATGAACAATTCCTTTTAGGAATTCCAAATGTTACTGTCGCAATGGCAGCTAGTAAATGTGAAGCTGAGATTTTATTTAAAGAATCATTTAACCATCATGGACCATTTTGTATACGTTATCCAAGAGAAAGTTTTGATGATACGAAACAAGAAAACATTGAACTTTCATACGGAAAGTGGAGGGAAATTATCAAAGGAAACAACACATGTATAGTTTCCGTTGGCCCTGTCGGAGTTCAGCTTTCTCGTGAAATTAAGTCCCAAAATCTTGATGTTACCTTAGTTGATGCCATATATCAAAAGCCTATGGATGAAGAATATATTCAAAAGCTCTTAAATTATAAACGTATCATTATTTATGATCCATATTCTGTTAAGGAAGGTTTTGCTTCGATTTTATCAAGCAAACTTGTTTCTTTAAAATATAAAGGTGATATTGTTGTTAAAGCAATTCCCAACACTTTCGTTAAACAGGCGACAATCGAAGAACAAAGACAAGAATTTGGTTTGACCATAAATGACATTATTGATCTAATTTCTTCAAAATAGTTAACATAATCTATCCAGCCATTATATAATAATGATGGTTTATGCGTAAGGTAATTGTCCATATTGATTTAAATGCTTTTTTTGTGAGATGTGAGGAAATTAAGAATCCATCTTTGGTAGGAAAAGCTGTTGCTATTGGCCATGAAGGAAGATGTGGAATTGTTTCCACTTGTTCATATGAGGCTCGTAAATATGGTGTAAATAGCGGAATGCCGATGTATAAAGCAAAACAATTGTGCCCTAATTTAATTATTAAGCCTGTTGATTTTGCGTATTATCACACATTTAGTGAATTATTTGTTAAACACATTAAAAAAATAACGCCTAAAGTAGAAGTTGCCTCCATTGATGAAGTGTACGCAGATTTTACAGATGTCATCAGAGAAGTTAAGGATGTTGAGAAATATTTAAAAACAATCCAGGAAGATTTATTTAAACAAACAAAATTAAAATGTTCAATTGGTGTTGGACCCACTAAATTTTTAGCTAAAATGGGCAGTGATTATAAAAAACCAATGGGTGTAACAATTATTAGGAAACGGGACATTTCTGCGATTTTATTTCCATTGTCAATAGACAAAATGTTTGGTGTTGGCAAAAAAACATGTCCGAGATTAGAAAATATTGGTGTTAAAACAATTGGTGATTTATATGAAAAATTAATGAATGAAGATTTTGACACGATGAACATATTAGGTAAATTTGCCTATGTTTTAAAAGACTGGCTCTCGGGTAATGGTGATGATTTAGTTGTCAGCAGTCCTGACGATCCAAAATCAATTGGCAATTCTTCAACGTTTCCGCATGATACATCCTCAATTGATGAAATTAGTATTATGTTTAAAAATCTTGCTTATGAAGTTTCTAATCGTGCAAAAAAAGAAAATAAATTAGGTAGCACAATACAAATTGTTGTTAAAGATCCTTTATTTACAACTCGAAATAAATCAATAACTTTGAAAGAACCAACAAATGATAGTCAACTAATTTTTCAAACTGCAATAAAACTTTTTGAAAAGAATTTTGCTAACAAAACTGTTAGACTTGTTGGGCTAACGCTTCAAAATTTAATTGACCCTAGAGAAATTGCAGTACAAATGACTTTTTTTGATTATGAAAAATATGAAGAAGAAAGTAAAACAAAATTATTGATAAATGAACTAAATAGAAAACTTAAAAAACCATTATTAAAAAGAGCCAGCGAGGTTGAAAAAAATGTTAATAAATGATGCAATAGACAATTATATGCAGTTTTTATTAGTAGAAAAGGGACTTTCTCCCCAAACTGTTACTTCCTACACACAGGATTTAAAACAATTTTTCTTATTCTATAAAAATGTCGGCGATACAGATGACCTGGAAGGTTATTTTTTAGAAGAATTCGTAAGAGTTGAATTGAGCAAAGGAAAATCAGTTTCAACTGTTTTAAGAAGATTAGCATCTACAAAAGATTTTTACTTATTTTTAAAAAAAGAAGGCCTTTATGTTGGTGATATTCCTGATGTGGAGCCTCCTAAAAAGCCTTCAAGATTACCTACATGTTTAAGTTATGAAGAGGTTGAAGCGTTACTTAATGCACCAAATTTAAAAACAAAATCCGGATTAAGAGACAAAGCCATGCTTGAAACGATGTATTCGACTGGGCTCCGAGTCAGCGAATTATTATCACTTGAAATAAATAAAGTCAATTTAGTCAAAAAAATAATTGATGTAATGGGTAAAGGGTCAAAAGAAAGAAAAGTTCCGTTAGGACAAGTTGCGGTTGATTATATTGCAAAATATATAAATGAAGTCAGATATAAAATGGGCTATAAGGACAGCAAATATTTATTTTTAAATAATAAAGGCAAGCCAATTTCAAGAATCTATTTTTTCAAAAGAGTTAAAAAATATGCCTTTGACGCTGGAATAATAGAAAACATTTCGCCTCACACTCTGAGACATAGTTTTGCAACGCATTTATTAGAAAATGGAGCAGACTTAAGGTCTGTTCAAGAAATGCTCGGACACACAAATATCTCAACAACACAAATTTATACACATGTTTCCACCAAACGCATTATTTCCGCGTATGATTTGTATATGAAAAAGAAATAATTTAATATATTAAGGAAAGATGTAGTGTTATGGATTATAAATTTAAAAGAATATTTATTATAGTAATGGACTCAGCTGGAGTCGGTTATCAAAAAGATGCCGAGAAATTTGGCGACTTTGGAGCCAATACTTTTAAGCATATCTCTGAAAAAATGCCAAATGGATTAAACATCCCAAATCTAAATTCCTTAGGAATTGCGGATCTTGATGATATAAATGGTTGTAAAAAGGTATCACACCCTCATTCTTATTGTGCTAGAAGCAATGAAATGAGCAACGGAAAAGATACAATGACAGGCCACTGGGAAATGATGGGCGTTCATACAACTAAACCATTCTTAACCTTTACAGAAAATGGTTTTCCTCCTGAATTAATTAAAGAACTAGAAGATAAAACTGGGCATAAGGTTATTGGTAATTGTGCAGCCAGCGGTACTGAAATATTAAAAGTTCTAGGTGAACAACAAATGCGAGAAAATTCTCTCATCGTTTATACTTCTGCTGATAGCGTGTTACAAATTGCGGCACACGAAGAGGTTACAGGCCTTAATGAATTATATAGATGCTGTGAAATAGCTAGAGAAATTTGCATGAAACCTGAATGGATGGTAGGAAGAATCATTGCAAGGCCATATTTAGGAAATTCTTCTGAAACGTTCAAAAGAACATCAAACAGACATGATATTGCATTGAGACCATCAGTTCCAACATGTATGAATATTTTACAAGACAATGATTTTATGGTTTCTTGTGTTGGAAAAATTAGCGACATATTTGACGGATATGGTGTAACTAAAACACAAAAAACAGTATCTAATGAAGACGGAATGGATAAAACTATAGATGAATTACACAACCATGATTTTACAGGCATTTGTTTTGTTAATCTCGTTGAGTTTGATAGTGAATATGGGCATAGAAGAAATGCAGTTGGGTATGGCGAATGTTTAGAAAGGTTTGATAAACGCCTTGGTGAGTTCATGAAATCAATGAAAGAAGACGATTTAGTTGTAATTACTGCCGATCATGGTAATGATCCAACTTGGACAGGAACTGATCATACTCGAGAAAAAATACCTTTATTAATTTATTCTCCTAAAATTAAAAATGGTCGCTATATTGAAGAAAGAATGACATTTGGCGATATCGGTGCAACAATTCTTAAGAATTTCAAACTAAATAAACCTAGTAACTTACTTGGCAATGCTATTAACGAAATATTTGAAGATTAAAGAGGCTAATTAACTAGCTCTCTTTTTCTTATATGCAAAAATTTTTTTAATTCCAAACGAAAGAAATGATGTTAATAACGCTAGTAGGATTGCAATAAAAGCATATGAAAATAAGGGAACTTTATTTAGCATGTCACTTCCCGTTGATGCTTTTGAAATAGCCGATCCAAGTCCATAGCCAGTTGATCCAGCGATGACTTCAGACATAATTTCTATTTTAAAAGATAATGCAAAACTTGATGCCATTCCTACAACTATATATGGTGCTGCTAATGGTATTTTTACTTTTATATTTTCAATGAAAAAATTTTGTCCATCTACTTTAAGCGCAAAAAGGATTTGTGGGTCAATATTTCCTATTCCTCCTGCTACAGCTTCAAATAGAATTGGAAAGCATATAACTGCAACCACATAAATAGGAGTGTTAGATGCGCCAACAGCACTGAGAAGCAATAAAACTAAAGCCGCTGTCGGAATTGTTTTAAGAGCTATAATTGTGGGCTTAAATACATAACCTGATTTTTTAAAATTACCTACAATTAGACCTAAAATCAACGCTAAAACTGCACTAATGAGAAATCCAATTAGAAGTCTCAAAACTGAATAGCCGATATGTAGATATGTTTCTGGTTGTCCTAATAATTTAAATGAATATTTTATTGTATCTATTGGCCCTGGAAATATTAAAATTGGTTCATGAATAATGGCTGCAATAAGAGCCCATAATCCAAGGAACAAAATAATACCAATGAGGGTTAAAAAATATTTATTTGAAATAAATTTCTTCATGTGTCTTTTCCAATCCAAAAAGAGTAACAAAGTTATCTATGTCATCTTTCATTTCGTATGCATCTTTAAAACCTAAGCCAATAGTATTTGTTAACAAACAATTATATGCTTGATCAGGTGTCATTCCATATCGATTATTAGCATCTTTTTCTATACATTCTTTTACAACAGAAGGGTTTAAAATTCCTTCTGCTATATCTTTTTGAAGACCATTCAGAAATGAAACAGCATCAGATTTTGTAACATTGTTATTAATGAAAATAGAAGCTTGAATCATATCTTTACCAGATTTTTCTTTAAAATCTTCTTGAATACTTCTATAAACATATGATTTTCCATAAGTTGGTGCTTGTTTGTTGTTTAAAACCGTCGTAACCGCAGGTTCCGCTAGGAAAACATAGTCAATTGGATTATTATTCAAATCTTTTCCTTTTGCAAGGCAGGTACTCGCTGTTGCTGCGCTATCGACATATTGTATTTGTGAATCATATTCGTTGCCATACAAGTAATGAAATACAATATCTGGGAGTCCATGTCGTTTAAACAATATAATTTTATCTCCTGGATTTAATTGCTTATTTTCATCATTTCCTGTGCCACATAGATAGAAATTGCCAAATGTTAAACATGCAGCCAATTTGTAATTGACTCCTTGATTAATAGCAGATATTCCACTTGTAATATCAATTACAACTATATCTTTTGCATTTTTGCCAACCATCATCGCAACTATATTGCCTGGGATGCTATTTGTTTCAAAAGCGCTGTTGGCATAATGGTTATAAAATGCAATTGCTGGTGCTCCGGTTGGTGAAATAATTGTTAATCCTTTGGATATCCAATTTCCGCAGGATGTTAATGATATGCTTAGTAATGGTAGTAATAGTAAATTCTTCATAATTCTCCTTAATATAATAGTGGACTTTTATATACAAATATGTGATTATAATCACGATATGACAAATATTTTAGATGTATTAACTAAAGACGAATTTAGCACAGGTTATATTAAAAGCTTTTTAAAGGGCTCGACAATTTTCTCAGAAGATGAAATTTGTAGTAACATAGGTGTTTTGCTTCAAGGTAAGCTAAAGATTGTTTCATATTTAGATAGTGGCAAGGAAGTAGTTTTTAATATTATTAAACCTGGTATGATGTTTGGCAATAATTTGATTTTTTCGAGCGATTCTGCATATAAAGGCGATGTTGTTTCAGTCGAACAATCAAAAGTAATCTTTTTTTCCAAGGATAATTTTGTTTCCATACTTAAAGATAACACAGAATTTCTATCACGCTATCTCAATATGCAATCAGAATTTTGTAAAACTTTAAATTCGCAGATAAAAATTCTTAATTTTTCAAAGGCAACTGAGCGTTTAGATTATTATTTTCAAATTAATGGTGGAATCATTCATTACAAAAGTATAACTGAACTTGCAAATAAGTTATTTTTAACAAGAGAAGCGACCTCTAGAATGATATCTTCATTGATTTATGAGAAAAAAATAAAAAAAGAAAGCAAAGCTTTAATTAAAATTTAGAAAAAATTTTCAAAAAAATTAATAAAAATCGAGAAAACTTCCGAACTACTTATATAGGAGGTTTTTTATGAATGAGTTAGAAGTTAGCTCCAATGAAAAGTTTGGCGTTATAAAAAAGGACAGGTTTCCTACATCTGAAGGTGGTCGTTATGGAGGAATGAGAGATCAACTTGATTGGATGAAAAGGCAGATGGAATATATAACTTTCTCAGAGCAATATAAGTTAAGATACAATCTTAAACGCGGTGAAATTTATGAAATTGATTGGGGATTAAATGTTAATGCTGAATTTTCAAATAGGCATTATGGCGTTGTACTTATGGATTCAAATGAATTTAATCCGCTTGTTATTGTTTGTCTTTAAAAACAAATCACAACGGAGCACATCCAAGAAGTGATCTTGATTTAGGCATAATACCTGGATTAGGCACAACATCTTCAACATTGGCTGTTGTTAACCAAATACGCGCAATTGATAAATTACGAATTTACAAACGTCAAGCTATTGGGGACAAAAATCTACATTTATCCGAAGAAGATGATGAAGAATATGGATATGTTACAATGTTAAATGAGGTTAAAGTCAACCTATTAATTAATGCTTATTTTGCAATGATTGTGAATAATAATGGCTAAAGCTGGAAAAATATTAGTAGATAATTAGTAGTTAAGAATTGTCGTTTTTTTGTGGAAAACTTAGACAAATATCAAAAATGTTAATTGATTTGTCTTATTAAATTGTTAAATAAAACACGATTAAATCATATAAAGATAAAAAATAAACAACATAACGGAAATTATGCGAAGTTGTCAGTAAAATAAAAAACAACCCTATCACCAGAATGAACTATTATGCTTCTGCCTTGTTATGATGATCAGATTGTTGAGTTACCCTAAATATTTTTTAAAGCATTTGTAGGTCAAGTTGTTATAAATATCCTTGTTTTGAGAAGTTAGAAAAATTTTGTTTGCATTTAGTACAGTCAAAAAGCCAATTTCAGGATTTTGCATCATAGATTTTATTAAGTCACTGCTATCAAATCCACGTGAAGGTTCAATTTTATCAGACGCGTATATTACCTTTGCTAAAATATCCATGGAATCGGAGCCTGTCGCGTGGAACATAATTGCGTTCAAGATGGATGTGCTTGTGATTTTAAAATCATTTTTTGCCAAATATGATCCAACAAATTGGTGATAACTCCATTTTCCAAATGACACATATTCTTTAAAATAAGCATTCATAATAGTGTTTTTTTGCTCATCCGATATATCTTTTCCGATGTCGTGTAATAATCCTGCAATGTAATAGGAACCACTATTTTCCAATTTATTTGTTAAAGCTATTTTATAAGCTAAATGCGCTACAGAAACACAATGATTGAATCGGGATTCTGACAGATAGGATTTAACTCTTGGAATGTAGTAAAGATTGTTCTTTTCAATGTATTTAATAACTTCTTCGTCTAAGGCAATGTCTTTCAGCGATCTAATATCACTTGATGAAATATCAATTCCTGCACCATTTATAGGCTGCATGTTATATTTAGAAACGATTTTTGCATTAGCTTTATATCTAGGACGAGAATAATAAATTATTTGTGCGATATTTGAGATTTCATCGGCGCATTTCCAAGCATCAAATTTATTTACTTGATCAACACCAATGAGCAGATATAATTTTTCATTTGGATATTTCTTTAAAAAATGTCTTAACGTGTCAATTGTATAACAAACACCTTCAGATTTGATTTCGAAATCATCAATTACAAAGTTTTTATGGCCTTTAACAGCAAGTTCTATCATTTTTAATTTATGTTTCGAATCTACTGATTGTTCTTTCCAAATAGCTATTTTTGCAGGAACAAAAATAACATCAGCATTAAATTGCTTGCTTGCTAATTCAGCCATATTAGTATGGCCTAAATGTATCGGATCAAAAGCGCCACCAAAAATTATTTTAGCCATATTATTTTACTAGCTTTATGATGGTTTTATCTTTATTTTTCTTGTAAAGGACAATTGCTCTGCCAACCACCTGTACAATATCAGCGTTCAATTTGCTTGATAAGTCAAGTGCAATTTCCATAATTGGCTTATCGATGGATTTCATAATGTCAATTTTTATGAGTTCATGTGCTGTTAAAGCGTTGCTCAGCATATTTAAAAGACTTTCAGTTATTTCTTTTTTGCCGACTTGATATTTAACATCTAATTTACTGGCAAGTGCCTTTAATTGTTTTTTTTGGGACTGAGTAAGCATATTTTTATCTTATTTTTGCTAAGGATTCTTTAAGCGCACAGCCTTTTGGTAGCATTACACGAATAGTTTGTCCTCTACCGATAAATGAAATCCAGCAGAGTCCCTCAATAGAAATGTCATGTACTTGATTATCGTTTTCCATTTCATATTCAAATAAGTCATAATCACTAAAGTCATTAAATCTATCACTGACAGGACGTAAAATACGTTTATGATAGTTTGTACGCATAATCTCAGTTAATTTGCTAGTTGGAACCTTTTTATTTTCCACTTCGCCACTGCAATATAACTTAATTGCTGTTGATCTGCCTTTAACCAACGAGTATGCAGCTAAACCGCCTAATAAAATTGATTCGCCTCTTGCTAATGTTCTTAAAGTTGGATGAATCTTTTTTCTAGGAATAATAAATTTAGCCAGTTCTTTCTCAACTTTTGAGACGATAGAAGTCGCGAGAGGCCATCCTGGAAGTTCGTAGAAAAAACTTGAATTATCAAATGGAATTTCTAAAACCTTAAGGTTAGTATCTGGATAAAATTCAGAATTAACATTCCACTTAGTTTTATTTTTATAAGATTTTAACATCTTGTTAATTAATGTTGTTTTGCCACTTTGTAAAGAGCCAATCATATAAACATCGTGACCTTGTCTAACTTTTTGTAATTTCTTATATAACGTATCAGTGTCCCATGAATCTTCATTGCCCAAAATCAAAACCTTAACTGGTTTAATTCCAACACTAGTGAATGTTTCATTAAGATATCTTTCAAAGGTTTCATTTTTAATTGTTCTAGAAAATAAATCACGTTTTGTTCCAACAACGCAAACATTCAGTTTTTTAACACTTTTAGCAATTTCTGGATTAATTGTTCCATTAAATGAGAATAAATCAACAACCCAAATAATGTAAGCATCAGTTGCGTTGGCGTCTTTTAACACTTTTAAAACATCATCTTGAACTGATAAATCAAGATACCCAGAGTTCAAACTTTGCATTTTTTCGTAGCACTTATTGCAGTAAGGAATTTTTGGTGTATTTTCTCCTGTAAATTCTTTGGAAATGAAGCCTTCCTCATTTTTGTTTTCTGATTGTAAGATTGCTCCGCAATGATAGCATCTTGCCACTCTTTTTGCTTTTGCCATTATAGTGTCCTCCAGTCACGTAAATTTCCGTGTTTTGCATGATATTTGCGTATTCTTTTACCGAATATTCGATTAATATGTGTCGTCCACTGATCTTCCTTCACTATTTTTTCTGTTAGCACGATTCTAACATGCGCATAATGTGTAGCAAGAACATCAGTCATCATTTGATCGCCAACAAACATTACATTTTCTCGTTTTAAAGAATTTTGTTTGATATAGCGATTAATTGCATTGGGGAAAGGTTTTCGAGCACTCCATATGTAAGGAACATTTAAGCCTTTTGCATATGAGGATACTCGCGGCCCCCTATTATTGCTAATTACAACGACATTTATTCCTTCCTTCTTAAGCTTGTTAACAAGATTTATTGCTTTCTCCGTTGGATTATATAGTTTATAACTATCTAATGTGTTGTCTAAATCAACCAATAGCGTCTTAACGCCATACTTTTTATAAAACGAAGGATCAATTTCATAAATTGAATTAGCATGAGCAAATGGAATAAAACGCTTAAACATATCTTGTTATGTAAATATATTAAACTAAAAAGTTGTATAAATACATACTTTTATAAACAATATGAGCATAATAAAGGTCATAAAACAACGTGGTATAAATTTTTACAATAAAATATCCATATACTAAAAATATACTAAATTTATACTACAAATATTATTTAACACTTTGTGTTATTCGTCAATATCATCAAAAATAGAAATCTGTTCAAATCCATTTCCTTTTTTATCTTCATTTTCTTTGCTTTGCATTTGTTTTTCTTCAACTTCTGTCTCTATATTATTTTCTATTTTCGCATCATTTGAAGATTCGTTTTTAATATCGATAGATTGTTCTACTACTCTTATAGGGACAGCAACGGTATTTTGGTTGATTGTGCATAGATTATCATCAAAAACATTTAAAATATCCACTTTGGAAGGCACTTCATTAATATTTTTCTTGGCATATTGTGCCTCTGTATTAGTAAAATCAGTTATTAATAACTGAACTGTTTCGTTGTTACTCAAATATAAATTAACATTTTTAGAATCTAGTTCTTTTGAAATTTTAATAGCTGAAACAACATTATGAGGTTCACCCTTAAAGGAAGGACAAATATGTGTCACCTTGCCTAGCCTAGCTGTTTTATTTATATTTTTTGGATCAAAAATGCGTAAATGACCTTTATCAGTAAATAAAGCAATTTTGCATCTTTCGTTTTCTGAAACAGCGATAAGCGCTACAGCGCTATTGCTTCCTAATCCTGATATTGATTTAACTCCTCCTGCTCCACTGCCTAAAATAGTTAGTTCATTTTCGTTATACATGGACAAATTTCCGTTACTTGTAATAACAAGTAAATCACTATTGCCGGTTAAAACGTCGACGCCCACCACAGTATCATTATTGAGCAAACGCATGCATCTCATTGGTCTAGAATGTTTCAATGTATCAATAGAAGCAAGCGACATACGTTTAATTTGACCGAACTTAGTTAATATAGATAAATATATATCGTTTCGTATTTCGTGAACTGAGAGAGCTTTTATAATCTTTTCGCCTTGGTTTAAATTAATAAAATCATTTAAGTGATTGCCTTCATCCTTCCATCTAACTTCTTGCAAAACATGTACTGGAATGCTGAAATAATTTCCTTGGTTTGTAAAACAAACCACGAAATCAGTTGTTAACGCCTCACCATAGGCTATTAGTTTATCTCCATCTTTAATTCCTGGAAGTGAACCTTCTGATGATTTATATGATTTAATGGATGAACGTTTCGCATATCCATCGTAAGTAACCGCGACCATTGTTGATTCTTCTAATATGAGTTCGCGTTTATCAATTTTCTTTTCTTCACCTTTTTCAATAATTTCAGTTCTACGATCATCACCATATTTATTAGAGATCTCTTTGAGATCTTTTATTAAAGATCTATTGAGCTTATTGGGATCTTTTAATATTTCTTCACATTCAGAGATGTCTAATTCTAATTGGGCTTTTTCTTCCTTTAAAACCAATTCGTCAGTATGGCTTAATTTGTATAACGGCATTGTAACTATGGCTTCGGCTTGTTCGTTTGATAAGTTAAAACGATTCATTAAGTTAATTTTACTATCGCCTTTATCATTGCTGTGCCTTATTATTTCAACAACCTCATTTATATTAATTGATGCCAAAATTAAACCATTTACAATATGCAAACGTTCTTTGTATTTTTGTAAATCAAAATTTGTTTTTCTAGTTATTACATCGACCTGATGAGATATATAACTATCGATAAAATCTAATAAATTTAATGTTTTTGGTCTTCCATCTACAATGGCAACCATATTTGCGCTGTAACCGGTTTTTAATGATGTTTTATCCATCAAATATTGAAGAATTAAATCGGTTTTGCACCCTTTTTTGATATCTATAACAATGCGTATTGTTTCGCCTTCAGACTCATCTCTAACTTCTAAAATGCCATCAATGGCTTTTGAATGCCGAATTTTGTCTATTTCATAGACAAGCAAATTTTTCTGCACTTTATAGGGTATTTCAGTAACAATTATTTGTTGTTCATCTTTATTTTTTATAATTTCGGTTTTTGCCGCAACTTCTATTCTTCCTCTACCAGTTTGATATATGCTTTCTAGACCCTGGGATTTATAAATAAATCCACCCATTGGAAAATCAGGACCTTGAACAAACGTTAATAGGTCAGCAATTGTTGCGTTTTTATGGTTTATTCGATAAATAGTTGCTTCAATAACTTCACGTAAGTTATGAGGGGGAATTTCTGTTGCTAAAGCAACTGCAATTCCTTCGGCACCATTAATTAATAAATTTGGAAATCTTGATGGTAGAACGACAGGTTCATATTCAGTATCATCAAAATTTAATTGCATATCCACTGTATGTTTTTCAATATCCCTAATTAATTCGTTTGAAAGCTCGCTTAATCTAGATTCAGTATAACGATAAGCGGCGGGAGCATCTCCGTCAATAGAACCATTATTACCTTGGAAATCTATTAATGGATATCTAACCTTCCAGTCTTGGCTCATTCTTGCTAATGCTTCATAAATTGAAGTGTCGCCGTGTGGATGGAATGTACCCATAACCGCTCCAACAGTATGCGCACATTTTTTTGTTGGTCTATTAAAAGTATTATTACTTTTAAACATAGTGAAAATAATACGTCTTTGGACTGGTTTTAAACCATCTCTTACATCTGGAATGGCTCTATCTTGAATAACATATTTTGCATATGTAGCATATCGATCGCCCATCACTTCCTCGAGAGGTTCAACGGAAATATTTTCATTAATAATTTCATCAATTATTTTTGATTTTTTTGCCATATTATTTGCCCTCCTTTTGGAAAGTATCTATTTTACCGAAATCAACATTTTCTTCTACCCATTTTCTTCTGATAGAAGCATCTTTACCCATTAAAATATTAACTTTTTTCTCAACTAAGAAAGGATCAGCTATATCAACTTGTAGTAATAAACGTGTTCTTGGATCCATGGTTGTCTCTTTTAATTGATTGGCATCCATTTCTCCCAAACCTTTATATCTTGAAACATTAACTTTTCCGCCAAGTTTCTTTTTAGCTTCCTCTAATCCTTCATCATCCCAGGCGTATTCTTGTAACATTTTCTTTCCATCTTCTTTATATATTCTATATAAAGGAGGAACGGCAATATAAACGTGACCAGTTGTAATTAATGTTCTCATATAATGATAAAAGAACGTTAATAAAAGCGTTTGAATGTGTGCGCCATCTGTGTCGGCATCGGTCATAATAATTATTTTGCCATAATGAATATCTTCAATGTCGAATGATTGGCCAAATCCTGCGCCAATTGTATTAATAATTGTAGCTATTTCTTCATTGTGTAACAGTTTATCCAAAGCAATTGAATCTGTGTTTAATGGTTTACCACGAAGTGGTAATATAGCTTGGTGAATTCTGTCTCTACCTTTTTTTGCTGTACCACCTGCGGAATCACCTTCTACGATGAATAATTCATTTTTCAGATATTCTTTGCTTTGAGCTGGAGTCAATTTATCTGATAGAATGACATCATTTTTAACTTTTTTTGCACTTCTGGCTTCATCTTTTGCTTTTCTTGCTGCCAATCTTGCGTTTTGGCTATCAACACATTTTTTTATGATATTTATAGCTATTTCTTTATTTTCAGTCAAATAATAAGTTAACTTATTATATATAAAATTTGATACTGCTTGAACTGCTTCAGGAGTGCCAAGTTTGCCTTTTGTTTGTCCTTCGAATTCAAGTAAAGTTTCCGGAATTTTGAGAGATAAAATGGTTGTTAAACCTTCGCGAATATCAGTTCCTTCAAGCTTTTTCGCCTTAGCTAAATTTTGATTTTCTGCGAAATCATTTACTGCTCTAGAAATCCCAGTTCTAAAACCTGTTTCGTGTGTTCCACCATCTCTAGTTCTTACATTATTAACGTAAGAACACATCGTTTCATTGTAATCATTGTTGCAATATTGAAGTGCGACCTCAATGGAAATTCCGCTTTGTTCATCAATATCCGAAAAGCTTAATACCGGTGTCAATGGATCTTTATCAGCATTTAAATTATTTACGTATTCAACTAATCCATTCTCATAGTAATATTCGATGGAATCACCACTTCTCTCATCAATTAGAATGAATTTTACACCTTTCATCAAAAAGGCGCTTTCTTGTAAATGGTTTGAAATTGTGTCCCATTTAAAATCAACAGTAGAGAATATTGTTTTATCAGGTTTAAAACGGACAAGAGTGCCGTGTTTTTTTGAATTTCCGATATTTTCAAGTGGAGTCACTAATTGTCCGCCATCTTCAAAACGAAGATGATATGCTCCACCATCACGATAAACAGTAACATCGCAATAGGTTGACAATGCATTAGTTACAGCTGCGCCGACACCATGCAATCCTGCTGCACTTTTATAGACTGAATCATTAAATTTTCCACCAGCATGAAGTTCACTAAAAACTATCTCAACACCAGATTTTTGATATTCTTTGTTAATATCGACTGGGATTCCACGCCCCTCATCTAAAACGGAGCAAGATCCATCTCTATGCAATGTCACTGTTATAATTGAACCGTAACCTGAAAGAGCTTCGTCAACACTATTGTCTACAACTTCCCACACTAAATGATGGAGGCCTGATGAACCAGTTGAGCCAATGTACATAGCTGGTCTTTTTCTAACGCCTTCAAGGCCTTGCATTATGTGAATGTCATTTGCTGTATATGCGGTAGCTCCCATACTATGTCCTCCTAATCGTGTATAATTATAAACAAATTGTGTTGAAAATATAAAGTTATTTAGTAGAATAAATAACGTATCGAGGGGGTAAAAAAATGGATATTATTTTATATAATATATTTGTTCCAATTTTTTGTTTACTTTTGGGTTACTTTTTTGGAAGTTTCCAAACATCCATTATCGTAGGCAAGGTGTTTTTTCATCAGGATCCACGTGATTATGGTTCTCATAATGCCGGAGGAACTAATGCTGGCAGATTATGGGGAAAAAAGGTTGGCTTTTGTATCATTGTTATCGATATGATCAAAACTTTTGCTCCAGTTTGGATATGTTGGGCTTTATTAACATTTATTAATTTCCCCTATCTTAATTCAGCTAATCATCCTTTAATTGCAACTGTTGGTTGTGATGAATTGCTTGGTAGTTGGTACGCTATTCAATACCCTGTTTATTGGCTTTCAGCCTTAGGCTGTTTAGTTGGACATTGTTGGCCAATTTTTACAAATTTTAAAGGTGGAAAAGGTGTTTCTTGTTTTATGGGCACAACTGTTGGAACAAGTTGGGGCCTTGGATTTATTCCTGGTTTATCATATTTTGCTTTTCTTAAATGGAAAAAATATGTTTCTTTAACAAGCATTCTTACTGGAATCGTTGGTTCAATAGTAGCTTGGATATGGGCGATATTGTTATTGACTAAAGTTATACCGATTGAATGGTCTTGGATTGTAATGTATGGTCAAACATTAAACCCAAATTGGATGTATGCAACTGTTGTTACTTTAATGGCCATAATTATGATTATTAGACATAACGAAAATATCCATAGATTAAAGGCTGGAAATGAACGTAAAATTAAGTGGATGAAATAATAATAATTAGTATAAAATTAGTAGTTATTTAGTCGAAAAATCCCAGTGTGAATTAATTATCAACATTGGGATTTTATTTTAATTTATTTCGATTATATCACTATTTTTCATTGACAAAATTTCAGAAATAAAATAAAAATACGTATTTTTTTCTCTTTGTTCTTGCAAACATAAAAAAAGCATCAATTTTGATGCTAATTTTTGAGCTAATTTAGTCCACTATTTTTGCTTTGATTTAACAGCGTTTAATGTGCGTCTAATATCAGCTTCGCTTGGTGTTCTGCCAACACTTCTATAAAGCGCTCTAATCATGTCTTCATTAATAGGTGGATTCTTTTCGATTTGTCTTTTGAAAATGAATCTCGAAACAAAAAATCCAATAATGAGTCCGCCAATTAAGGCGGCGATAACTACACCAATCCAAGATCCTGTGACCATACTTTTCTACTCTCCTTTATGCTCTTCCGTCATATTCGCCAGTCAACGTACTAACTAATATTGTATCTCCATCATTTATAAATAATGGAACTTTTACTTTAAGGCCCGTCTCTAATTCAGCACCTTTCAAAGCTCTATTAACAGTGTCTCCACGTACCGCTTGTTCGCAATTCACTATCTTTAAAGCTACTTTTGCAGGTAGATTTATGCCTAAAACTTCACCATCATAAGATGTGATTTCAACAATTTCATCACCTTTTAAAAATTTAATCTCCCATTCTAGTCTATCTTTAGAAATTTCAATTTGTTCATATGTTTTTTGATCCATAAAGCATAATGAATCGCCTGTATCGTATAAATATTGCATAGATTTTTTATCTAATCTTATTTCTTCAATAGCATAGCCACTATTTCTAGCCATTTCTATAACAGCGCCACTTCTTAAATTTTTAACTTTTAATTTAGCAACCATCTTACGCATGGCAGTTTTATTAAGCATTATATCTAAAACTTGATAGATATTTCCTTCTTCTAGGAAATAGTGTCCAGGTCTTAATTCTGTTACGTTTATCATAACTTCTCCTTTCTCAAAGATTCTTTGGTATTATACCAAACAATCATCGATTAATAAAAGGATTAGATATTCTTTCGGCGCCTATGGTTGTTGATGAACCGTGTCCAGGATATACCTTAACATCATCTGGCAAAACCATTATTTTGTTTAATGAATCTCTCTTTAAACTTGGCTGAGATGTTGGCAAATCACTTCGACCAATCATTTTTTTAAACAATGTATCACCAGATAATAAAATTTTACTTGTTTGTAAATAGTAACAAACGCTTCCAGATGTATGATATGGGGTAAAAATTACACGAATAGGCTCGTTTAATAGATCTAATTGGTCATTATCAAAAACAACATTAACATTTGCTTTGACAATAATAGGTCTTAAATATGCACCATAATTTGAGCAATTTAATTCTGGATCAGTTAATAATTCCTTATCATTGTTTGTTATATATGTCTTAACTTTAAATTTTTCAGTTAATCGAGTTACCCCTCTAATATGGTCAAAATGGCCATGAGTTAATAAAATGCCCTGTAAATTTAGGCTATTTTTTTCGATATATTTAATAATCCCATCATAATCGCATGACGGGTCAACGACTATGCAATTTAAAAAATCATCAGATACAACATATGTATTTGAAAATAAATCGTCTATACCTTTATAATTAAAACATTCAATTTTCATATAAAGAAAAATAGGTTTATAACCTATTTCTTTTTCTCACGGTGAAGTGTCTTTTTTTGACAACGTGGACAATATTTTTGTTTTTCTAAACGATCAGGATTCTTCTTTTTATTTTTAGAAGTGAGATAGTTTTCTTCACCACATTCTGTGCATTTTAATGTTATAGATACACGATCATCTTTTGCCATAAGTTATATTCTCCTTAGACGCTTTCAATATATTATCATAGATAAATAAATATTCAAATAATTTTTACAGTAGATTTCATTACATGTAATGATATAATCAATTTATGACCAAGAGAACTGAAACTCATCAAGTTATAGTTGGAAATATTGCTTTAGGCGGACAAAATCGTGTTTTAATTCAGTCAATGTGCAATATTAAAACTGAGCGATATAAAGAAGTTATAAATCAAATCAATGAATGCGCCGCTCTAGGAGCTGATTTAATGCGTGTGAGCGTTATGGATGAAGCGGATGCAAATGCTATAAAGGAAATTAAGAAAGGTATATATATACCTTTGGTTGCAGACATCCATTTCGATTATCGATTAGCGTTAATTGCTATGGAAAATGGCGTAGACAAAATTCGCATCAATCCTGGAAATATAGGAGATGAAGAAGCAGTTAAAAAAGTTGTTAGTCTTGCAAAAAAGAAACATGTTCCTATTAGAATTGGAGTTAATTCAGGTTCTTTAGATAAAACCATTCATGACTATTCGTCGTTGTATAATGCAGAAAAACTGGTTCAATCTGCCCAAAAACATGTCGCTATTTTAGAAAAATATGGTTTCACTGATATTGTTATTTCTTTGAAAGCGTCTTCTGTTTTAGAAACCGTTGAAGCATATAGAATGGCATCTAAGGTTTTTCCGTATCCACTGCATTTAGGTATTACAGAGGCTGGATTCAAAGATATTTCTGTTATCAGATCTGCTGCTGGCCTTTCACCCCTATTGCTTGAAGGTATTGGCGATACAATAAGAATTTCAATTTCTGGAGATCCAAAAGATGAAATAATTGCTTGTAAACGTTTATTGCATGATTGTGGCTTATATGAAAATTACCCTACACTAGTTGCTTGTCCAACTTGTGGAAGAACACAAGTAGATGTTGAAAAATTAGCCAGAAAAGTTATGGATTATTTAGAAACTATAAATAAAAATATTCATGTTGCTGTAATGGGCTGCGTTGTTAATGGTCCTGGCGAAGCAAAAAATGCTGATATAGGGATTGCTGGTGGGAAACATGAATATGTTATTTTTAAAAAAGATAAAATCATAAAAAAAGTCCCAGAAGTTGAAGCTTTTGAGACATTAAAAAACGAGATTGATAAATTTTAAAAATTTTCTTTCCAATTATTGATATATTGACCACTTTGTAACATTGAAATTTCTTGTTTATAAGGTGGTTTTTCATTTATATAAGGTGTCTCAAGAATTTTTGGAACATCAATTAATCGTGGATTTGCAGCGATTTTATGTAAAATCTCAAATCCAATTTCCCCGTATCCAAGATTTTCGTGTCTATCTTTATGAGCTCCTTTTGGATTTTTTGAATCATTTAAGTGGATGACTAAAAGTTTATCCAATCCGATAATTTTATCAAACTCATTAAGTATATTATCAAAATCAGTTATGTCATAACCAGCATCTGAAATATGGCATGTATCTAAGCAAACGCCCAATCTATTTTTATACTTACATAAATCTATAATTTTTTTGATTTCGTTAAAATTGATTCCGATTTCAGACCCTTTTCCTGACATTGTTTCTAATGCAATTTTAACATCTGTTCCATCGTTTTCAAAAACACGATCAAGACATTCGGCAAGATTTTTAATTCCTTCTTCGCTTCCTTGACCTACATGTGCTCCAGGATGAAGAACTAATGTTTTACAATGAAACGCTGCAGTTCTTCTTAATTCGTTCGTAATTATATCTATAGACATTTGGAAAAGTTCTGGTTTTGTTTTATTTGCACCATTAACGATATAAGGCGCATGTACAATAATTTTATTTTCATCAATGCCAGCATCTTTTAGCAATTTCCTACCTTCTTGAATTTTTAGTTCATTAATTGGTTTTCTAAATGAATTTTGAGGAGCTCCAGTGTAAAACATAAATGTTGTAGATCCATAACTCAAAGCTTCTTCTACACTACCTAAATAGAATTTAGGGCCATTCATACTAACGTGACTACCTAATAAAATTTTTCCCATAATCTTTCTCCGTTAATATGGTATCATAATAAAGTTATGAAAGTAAGTTTAGTTGAACCTTTGGGATATTGTTCTGGCGTTAAAAATGCCATTAATATTGCATTAAAAGCGAAAAATGACAACCCTGAATCAAGGGTTATTATATTTGGAAAGCTTGTTCATAATAACTTTGTTGTTGATTATCTTAAGAAAAAAAGAATTGATTATATCAATCAAATTAATGATATTAACGTTGGGGATGTAGTTGTTTTAACTGCTCATGGCCACACAAAAGCTTTGGAAGAATTATTAGTAAATAAAAAAATAAAATTTTATGATGCAACTTGTCCAAAAGTTAAACAAAACATCAAATTAATAAATGATGAAATTGCTTCAAATCATGATGTTATTTATGTCGGAATGTCCAGCCACCCTGAAACAGAAAGTGCATTGTCTCAAGATAAGCGTGTATATATTTATGATGTTAAACAAGGATGTAATTTCGAACTAATTAATGATGATTCACCTGCTGTTATTAATCAAACGACCTTAAATATAAATGATTTAACAAAAATTCACACTATGATTAGAGAAGCAAAACCAAATGCTCGTTTTTATAATGAGATTTGTGCTGCAACTAGATTAAGACAAGAAGAAGTTACAAAAATTTCTCAAGATACCGATTTAATTGTGATTGTAGGCGATTCGATTAGCAGCAATACTAATAGGCTTTATGAAATTGCTGCTGAATCGCACAAAAATTCTAAGATATTCATGGCTTCTTCTGCTGTCGAATTAAAATCGATCGACCTTAAGAACATAAAAAAAGCTGCCATATGTTCTGGAGCTTCAACTCCAAAAGAAATAATTGACAGCATTTATACTTATTTAAAAAATTATTGAATTACTTTAGGCAATTGCTCGTGATCAATAATTACAACGTCCAAGTTTTTATCATAACTTAATAGTAGTTTTTTCATCGTTGGCATGAAAATTTTTTCTATTTCATGCGGCATATCTAAATAATTATATTTATCGTTTGAAATATCTCTTCTTACATAATGAGGTGCGTCGCCTGAAATATAGATAT
This sequence comes from Bacilli bacterium, assembly GCA_024408095.1. Lineage (GTDB taxonomy): Bacteria > Bacillota_I > Bacilli_A > RFN20 > CAG-826 > JAKSVI01. The sequence continues at coordinate 76,702 of JAKSVI010000001.1, read as the reverse complement.
CGCATCCTTCTTTCTTGGCCAATCTCCAATCTCTGCTACCTGCACCGCCTATAATACCAACTGTTTTTATTTGCTTTTTACCCTTATTAATTAATAACGAATAGTCCACGTTAAATGTTTTTCTGGCAAAATTTGCAAATGTAATAGCATCCATTTCGTTTGGCAATTCACCAATTCTCATCATCATTTCATTTTCAGGTTTGCGAATGTTTAATAAACCTAATGCATTAGAAAGCGCATCGTTCATTCCGCCATCTCCTGCATCAAAATTTGTGTGATAACTATATACTGGAATACCCATTTTATCAATTGTTTCGCAAAGCTCTTTTTTACTTGAATCAAATTTGAATACCTTTGCTCGTGTGCCATATATAAACGGGTGATGAGAAATGATTATATCTGGTTTAATTTCCTTTATGTAAGGTAATAATTCCCAGTCACAATCTAAGCAAAGTAATATTTTGTTGATTTTTTGTGGAACTTTTCCGGTCATTAAGCCTACATAATCGTGGTATGATTTAGCAATTCTTTTTGGAAATTTTTTTGCTAATTTATTTAATAAAGTTTTGCTCTCAATCATAATATACCCCTAATATTTGATTCTTCTATTTTCAAAGCCTCAATTTTGTTATTTGGCAGATCTTTTCTTAATAGATTTTCAATTTCTTCTAGTCTAGAAGAATATTTTGCTTTAAATAAAGTTGATTTTTCATTTCTTAAAATTGGTCCAAATTCAATATCTATTGGTGAATACACAGCTTTATCAGCCTTTTTGAATTTAATAATTTCGTAATAGATGTTATCTTCAAAAACAATCTTTTCATCAGCAATAGCATAGCCGAGTTCGCACACTTCTTTCCTTAATTTTGGAACACAACTGTGTGCATCAACTATTATTGTGTCTATATATTTAAGTTTTGAAATATCAGATTTTAATATATTTATTATCGTATTTCCGCCCATTCCAGCCAAAATCACAGTGTTAACTTCGCTGTTAATATCTTTGATTCCATCGCTTAAAATAACATCTATTTCATTAGTTAAACAATGTTCTTCAATTGACTTTTTTAGTCGATTGAATGGACCTTTTTTGTTTTCAATTGCAATTCCATGACTGATTTTATTTTCTTCAATTAAAGCAATAATCAAATGTCCATGATCTGCACCGACATCGGCAGCAACACCAGGAGGCACCATATTGAATATTGTCTCTAATCTTTTGGATAATCTCATGAAAGTTTATAGTCTCCAAGTTGTTTTTTACGATTTGGATGCTTTAATTTTTTGATAGCCTTTGCTTCAATTTGACGAATTCTCTCTCTGGTAACGCCAAATTCACGTCCAACTTCCTCTAATGTGCGTGGATGATTATCATCTAGTCCATAACGCATTCTAATAACTTTTTCTTCACGATCGTTTAAATCCCCAAGAAGCATTTCTAATTTTTCATTTAATAATTGCTTAGTTGTAAAATCAACAGGTGATTCGCTATCTTTATCTTCGATAAAGTCTCCTAAATGAGAATCGTCTTCTTCACCAATTGGTGTTTCAAGTGAAACTGGTTCCATGGCGATTCTTTGAATTTCGCGAATACGTTTTGGTGATAAATCTCCACCCATTTCTTTTGAAATTTCTTCCGCAGTAGGTTCACGTCCATATTCTTGAATTAATTGTCTTTGGACACGAGTCATTTTATTAATTGTTTCAACCATGTGGACTGGAATTCTAATTGTTCTTGCTTGATCGGCAATAGCACGAGTAATGGCTTGCCTAATCCACCATGTCGCATAAGTTGAAAATTTAAATCCTTTTTGATATTCGAATTTTTCAACCGCCTTCATTAAGCCAAGATTGCCTTCTTGAATTAAATCTAGGAAGAGCATTCCCCTTCCAACATAGTGTTTAGCAATATTAACAACTAAACGTAAATTACAATTGATTAATTTAGCTTTTGCTTCTTCGTCATGATCATCACGAGCTCTTTTTGCAAGCAATTGCTCTTCGTCCTGCTTTAATAAGTTGTATTTACCGATTTCTTTTAGATACATTTTAACTGAATCGTTGACGCGGACTTCTCCACCTAATGTCGCGTCTAGATGTTCCATATCAAAATCAAGGTCTTCTTCCGTTTCACCTTCATCCTGTTTTTCAAAAAATGAATCATCAGGTTCTTCTACTTCGTTGAAATCAATTTTGCTCTCATCAAATTCCTCTTCGAAGTCTTCATCTTCTCCATCAAGGCTCTCAACTTCGATGCCATTTTCCTTAAAATAATCAATCAATTCATCAATAATGTCATCATCTAGTTCATATTTTTGTAAAACATCATATATTTCGCTTTGATCAAGAGAATTGTCATTTTCATTTGCTTTTTTTAGTAGCTTTTCTTTAACTTCTGTCAATGTTGGAATTTCTTTCAATTCTTTTCCATTTTTTGAAGTAGTTTTTTTAGTATTCTCTTTTTTTGAAGATTTTTTTGGTTTCTTCTTTGGCTCAGTTTTCTTAACTGTTTTGGATGCCTGCTTTTCTTTCTTTTCTTCTTTACTCATGATAGATCCTCCTAATGTAATTTGCTTTTTCTACGAGCATTATAGTCAGCGATTATTCGCGCTTGTTCCAATGGGTCTTTGCCTTCTAAAGATGAAGACAATATATCTTTTTCAAATATTTTCTCTTTTTCATCACTAATTGATGCAAGCAAATTGTTTAAATATACATCGTCGCATGTATTGGGATGATTTTTTTCCAATATTAACGTTGATAATTCATTAATTAGTTCATCCTTATTATTGATTCCACTAGCTTCTATGTTAGATATTAGTCCTGATGCATCAATGTCATCGTGTTTTTCAGCATATTCAATTACAAAATTGGCGATTGAACGATATATTTCATCATAGAATCCAGTGATTTTTTCTTCATAAAATTGAATAGCGTACTTATTATTTAACATTTGAAACAAAACTTCTCTTTCGGCAAGTTGAAGCCTTCTCATTAATTTTCGTTCAGGATGAAAGTTTTGAATTTGCTTAGAAATTTCATCTTTATTAGACTGTCTTGAACGATTAACTAATGAAGTAATAGATTCGGAATCAAAGCCAGTAATTTTGCTCAATTTATGGACATAATTATCAAATTCTAATCTACTTTTAACGTTCAATAAGATAGGTAAAAAATTAATAATTAAATCCTTTTTGTCTTTATTTGTAGAAAGCTGATTGTTTCTTAGGTAGAAATTTAATGAAAAATCAATTCTATTAATTAAATTATTTAGGTAATTTTTAAGCGCCTCTGGTCCATCATCATTAAGAATTTCATCAGGGTCTTTTGAAGAGCCTTGATTATCAACGATTCTGTAATTTAATCCGGCTTCATCAAACATTTTTGCACATTTCATCATTGCTTTTTGGCCTGGCAAATCGCCATCGAGGCATAATCTAATTTCAACATTTAGTTTTCTTAACATTGAAATGTGTTCGCTAGTTAAGGCTGTGCCCATTAAAGCAACGGCGGCGTCTATACCGATTCGTGAAAGCGCAAAAACATCCATAAATCCTTCTAGAACATATATGTAGCCTTTAAGTTTAGAAGCAGATTTTGCAATGTGATAATTATATAAAACAGAGCTCTTATTAAATACATATGTTTCAGGTGAATTTACATATTTTGCCTCATCATTATCTTTAATTCTTCTAGCTGAATAGCCTATTATATTTCCGTCCTGATCAGCGATAGGAAAAATAACTCTGCCCTGATTCTTATCAACACAAGAACCACTATTTGCTAGAGCGATTCCAGTATCTTCTATTGTTTTTAACGAATGTCCTTTATTTAATAAATATTGGCAATTGGATCTTCCGTCATTAAAGGCGTAACCAAGCATATATTTGTTTCTCATTTCACTATCTAGGTGTCGTGATTCAAAATATTCTAGGCCCGCTTTGCCTTCTTCAGTGTTTAAAGCGTATTGATAATAGGTTGTCAAATCTTTTAAGCATTTCAAAATTGTTTTTTTTCTTTCATCAACATGTTCTTCTTTTGCAAATGAAGATAGAAAATCAGGATGATAATCACTTAAATCTGCAACCTTTTTCATGGCTTCCATAAAAGTTAAGTGTTCATATTTTTGAACAAATGTTATAGCGTTGCCGCTGGTACCGCAAACAAAGCATTTAAATATTTGCTTTTCAGGAGAAATCGTTAATGATGGATTTGAATCATCGTGAAAAGGGCAAACAGCTAAAAAGTTTTTGCCTTTTTTTGTCAAATTGAGATATGAAGAAATTACTCTTACAATATCTGCATGTTTCAAAATGTCATCAATTAGCGATTGATCAAAAGCCATAATTAATAATTAATTTTTTCCTCCAAATATGCTGCCAATTCGTTTATTGGGATTCGTACTTGTTGCATTGAATCACGTTCTCTTATTGTGACTGCGTTATCTTCTTCAGTTTGAAAATCTATTGTTACGCAAAATGGTGTTCCAATAGCGTCTTGACGACGATAACGTTTTCCAATGCTTCCAGTATCATCGTAGACAACAACCATCTTTTTATTCAATAAATGTAGTACTTCTTTCGCTTTTTCTTCCAGTTTCTTACTCAATGGGAAAATTGCAGCTTTATAAGGCGCAACTGCAGGAGTAAAATGCATTACTATTCTAGTATCCCCACCATCGAGAGCTTCCTCATCGTATGCATTACATAATGTCATTAAAACCAATCTATCCAAACCAACAGAAGGTTCTATACAATAAGGAATTAATTTTTCATTTGTTTCTGGATCTAAATATTCTAGTGATTCCCCGCTATATTGCATATGACGTTTTAAATCATAATCTGTTCTGTCCGCAATGCCCCAGACTTCGCCCCAACCAAAAGGAAATAAAAATTCGATATCTGTTGTAGCTTTTGAATAAAATGCTAATTCAGCAGGTTCGTGATCTCTGTATCTTAAATTTTCTTTTTTAATTCCTAAATCGGAAACAAAATTTAAACATTGATTTTTCCAGTATTTAAACCATTCAAGATCTTCGCCTGGCTTACAGAAAAATTCCATCTCCATCTGGGTAAATTCTCTTGTTCTAAATGTCATTTGCCCAGGAGTAATTTCATTTCTAAAAGCTTTGCCAACATTGCAAATGCCTATTGGGAGTTTTCTTCTTGTTGTTCTAATAACATTTTTGAAGTTAGTGAACATGCCTTGGGCGGTTTCTGGCCTCATATAAACTGTGGATTTACTATCTTCTGTTACACCGATGTGCGTTTTAAACATCATGTTAAATTGTCTTATATCAGTAAAATCTTCTGATCCACAATTTGGACATTTGACATGATTTTTTCTAATAAAATCAATCATTTGCTCGTTTGTCATGGCGTTAACATCGACATCTGGAAATTGATTTTCGATAAGCTGATCAGCTCTAAAACGTTGTTTACATTTTTTGCAATCAATTAATGGATCATTAAATGTTTGAACGTGTCCGGTGGCCTCCCAAACTTTTGGATTCATTAAAATAGCTGCATCTATTCCAACATTTGTTTCAGATTCTTGAACAAATTTTTTCCACCACATTTTTTGAATGTTAGATTTAATTTCAACTCCTAATGGACCATAATCCCATGTATTTGATAAACCACCATATATTTCAGAACCCTGATAATAAAATCCTGAGGTAATAAAGTGATTACAATATTTTTCAAATTGATTATTCGACATAATAATTTGCCTCCCAAAAAGTATGTGAAAAAAGAATACACTTTTATGGTCAATGTGTCAACCTATTATGAGTGAACTTTTTATAAAATAAATAATTAATTATTTAATAAGTCTAGACTTCTCAAACGAATTGAATAGTTGTCAATAATGAAAACATTCAATTTATTGAATAAGTCCATAATATCTTCATTTAAAAATTCATATTTAGAAAGATCAGATATGTTTTGTGACTTAAATAAAGCTAAAATAATTTTCATTTGTTCGACAGTTAAGTCTTGATCTATGTCATCAGTTATACAGTTTCGGCAAACAAATCCACCATCTTTAAAGGAAAAAGCGACAATATCTTTCTTTTCGCCACAAAATAAACAGCGATTCAATTCAAATTCATATCCCGATATTTTTAACAAATGGCATAAAAAATAAATTGATATGAATTGTGGAGAAACATTTTTATCTAAATTATCTAAAATATCAGATAATATCGGATAAACTAAATATTTTTCCTCTTCTTGAAGCATGCCATTTATCGCTTCTTGAATTAGCATTAATAAAGACATTTGATATAATGTCGATTTATTTTTCAAAGGGCTAGAAACTATAGATGCTTCTTTCATTAAAGGGTATTTATATTTTCCTTCAATAAAGGTGACATCAATTTTAGATAAAGGAACATTCAGAAAAGTGAATTTACTTTTTGAATCTAAGACACTTTTGGCATGGAACGTTATAACTTCTTTTTCTGTTATAGCGGTTATTAAAGCGTCCTTCTCTTTATATTTTTTAGTTGAAATAATTATGCATTTCATTAATTGTTTTTGTATTTGTATCCAAATTTTTCTAAAAGTTCAGGGTTGTCTCGCCAGTCTGGTTCAACTTTTACAAGTAGCTCCAAATAAACATGTTTATGCAACAATGCTTCTATACTTTCTCTTGATTTTTGACCAATAAGTTTAATTCTTTTGCCGTTGGCTCCAATCACGATTCCTTTTTGGCTTTCCTTTTCGACAAAAATTGTGGCCTGAATCAGCATTGGATTCTTCTCCCATTCAATGTTATCAATATAAATAGCGATAGAATGTGGGACCTCTTGTTTTAATATTTTTAAAGTTTTTTCTCTTATAATTTCTTTTATTTGAAAAATTTCATCCTTATCAGATAATAAATCATCACTATAGTATCTTTCGCATTCAGGAAGCAAAGCTTCAATACTAGAAATAAGTTGATCAACGTTAAACTTTTCCTTTGCTACTGTTTCGATTAAAACTGCTTTCGGAAACTTATTTGAATAAATTTCTTTTAATTTAGTAATTTTATCAATTCTTGTTAAATCAATTTTGTTAAAAACAATTATCAACGGTGTGTTGCTTATATCTAAATGGGACAAAATATATTCATCACCATCGCCAAATTGTTCGCCAGAATCAACTACAAGAATATTGATATCGGCATTATGAGCAGAAGAATAAGCCATATTGTTCATTTCTTGACTCAATTTAGCATATGGTTTGTGAATTCCTGGAGTATCAATAAAAATAATTTGTGAATGATCGCTATTATAGATACCGCGGATTGTATTTCTTGTTGTTTGACTTTTATCTGTAACAATACTGATTTTATGATTCAATATCGCATTTAAAAGCGTTGATTTGCCAACATTTGGTCTGCCTAAAATGGAAACAAAACCTGATTTCATTTTTTCAAATCTTCTTCGCTAAAAGCATATGGCAAGAGTTCTTTAATTGTGGTTTCCACTATTTTGCCATTAACTGCACTCATATAAATTGGCGCCTTAGCTGGAAATAATTCACTTAAAACCTGTCTACATGCTCCACAAGGTGAAGATGGCTCATCTGTATCGGTACATAACGCAAGAGCCTCAAAATCATCTTTTTTGTAGCCATTCATATATGCATTGTATACTGCATTTCTTTCAGCACACATGCATAAAGGGTAAGAAGCATTTTCTACATTTGCACCTAAGAAAATTCTCCCGTCTTTGCATAAAATTGCAGCGCCAACTGCAAAGTTGCTGTAAGGCGAATAAGAAAGGTTTCTAGCTTCTTTTGCTTTTTCAATTAATTCCATTTTGTCCATAAACGCATCTCTCCTTATAAAGATAGTAATTTTTCTTGAAGTGGAAACATAATTTCTTCATCTTGCTTTGTCATATGATCGTAACCTAATAAGTGCAATAATCCATGAGCGAACAAGAAAGATAGTTCTCTATCGATATTGTGGCCATATTCAGCGGCCTGTTGTTTGGCTTTTTCTATTGAGATATAAATATCACCCAATACTAAACTTGCAGTAGATTTTAATAATTTTTCTCTATTAACATTGTTGTCTAAAAAGGCGAACGATATTACATCAGTTGGGGAATCGATTTTGCGGTATTCCTTGTTTAACTGGTGAATAAACTTATTGTCAACTAGTGACACACTTAAAGTGATGTCAGCTTTAATTTCTAAATACTTTAAGGCTTTTTCGGCTATTTGAATAAAAATTGCTTCATAGTTATCAAAATTTTTATTATATGATGTGAAATCAAAATTCATACTTTGATTTTATCACAGATAACTGTCTGATTATTACTTGTTTTTATTATTTGTTTGATTGTAGAAATTAGATAGAAGCAAATGGTAGTCGTTTTTATCGTTGCTACAATTAAGCAAATCTCGTAATGATTTAGATAAACATAACTCAAGGCACAAATATAATAAGACATAAGTTACATTCGCGATGTTGTTCGACAGCATCATAATGACTGGAATCATCATTAATGTAACAACTTCAATGATTGTTCCGATTAGAACAACCTTGGAATAGCTTTTAGAATGGGCGTGGCATAATTTTACGTTGGACATATAATCATTGAGATTATTAAGATTTCGCATTTTATTTTCTAGTTCGTACATTGTGACATTCTTTTTTCTTGTATATGGATCGACAAGAAGCGCTCTAATAATTGCAACAACTAAACATGAAACGATATATACAATATTGATATAACCGTTTAATAAAATAATTACCATCGCAATTACGGAAATAAACAATGCACTTATAAAATTGGTTGGATAACTTATTGTTTTAGCTTTTAATTTTTCACAATTTATATAGTAGTCGTAATATTTGTTACTTTTAACATTACTAGCTTTACTTTCAAATTTTTTATCCATTTTGTTGGAAATGTTGAATGAATAAAAAAGCGTTATAATTGCTAGCAATATAAATGCGATTGTGAATATCCACATTAAAATACTTGGATATTTTTTGTCCATAAAGAAAATTGCTAATGCACATAATATAACATCAAAAATTTGCAAAGATGCTAAACAAATTCGATGTTTTATAGATAATATATTATCTATTGCAAATGGATATTGCCTCTTTTCAAAACTTTCAACAAGCAGAGCTGTTCCATCCCAAATCTCACAAAATTTCTTGAGAGAAAGTGAATATACTCCTAAACTTGGATCATAAATTTTTACACGTCCCATCTTGATGCTCTTTATCACTACTGCATGATTGGCATTCCTGATTGACGCAATAAATGGAAAATTTTTTTCCTTTTTGATTTCGAGTTTGTTTGTAAACCGATAACCGTTTAAAGATAAACCGTTTTGTTTCGCTAAATCAATTAACTCTTTATAAGAATAATTTTTATGTTCAATATCTGGACAAAACAAATATAGATAATTTTTATCCTTATTTTTAATAGCGAGAATCATTTTTAGACAAGCGAAGCCACAATCGCTGTCATTACTTTGTTGGATAAAATACATTTTTAAACCTCCTATATAAGTTGTTCGGAGGTTTTTTCAATTTTTATTAATTTATTTTTTGAGAATAAAAAAAGACCCAAAGGGTCTTAATTTGTGAAATTTTTTTTGAATTTTGAGAACCATGAGTCTTTTTTGGTATAAGTGTTTCGATAATTCTCTAAAATTGCTCTCTGCTCTTTATTTAAATTAGAAGGCATTTTGATATCAAGATGGACATATTGATCGCCTGGCTTTCCGTTTCTTAAATCCTTTATTCCTTGACCTCTCATTCTTAAAATTTGATTAACTTGAGTACCAGGTGGAATTGTTAAAGAAACATCGCCGTTTACAGTAGGAATATCAAGATTAGTTCCTAAAATAGCGTCAGTAAAATCAATTGGAACATTTATATGAATATCATTTCTTTCGCGTTTGAAATATTGATGTGGTTTGATGGTGACTTCGACATATAAATCGCCATGTGGGCCACCCCTTTGCCCGATTTCGCCCATTCCTGCAACGCGAATCTGCTGACCTTCATTGATGCCAACTGGAATATGAATTTTGAGTTGTTTTTTAACTCTAACATAGCCTTTTCCACCACATTTTGGACAATAATCAGAAATAACTTTTCCACTACCGTGGCAGTTAGGACAAACTTCTTGATTTTCCATAACTCCGAACATTGTTCTTCTTTGCATACGAACTGAACCAGTTCCACCGCAAGTAGGACATGTTCTTATATCGTTTGGTGTTTTTGCACCGGTTCCGTGACAATTTGGGCACTCTTCATCGTGATTAATAGATATTTCAATATCTCTTCCCAAAACAGCATCCATAAAGTCAATTTTGACACGCATGACCATGTCTTCACCTTGTGTTGGGCCGGTGTTTCTATTAGAACGGGATCCGCCTCCAAAAAATGAGGAGAAAATGTCACCAAATCCACCCATGTCACCAAATCCTTGGAAATTGGAGAAATCAGCACCATTAAATGGATTTCCACCTCCTGGACCACCACCCGTTTGGCTAAAAGCAGCATGCCCAAATTGGTCATACGCGCTTCGTTTTTGGTCATCATAAAGAACATCATATGCCTCTTGAACCTCTTTGAATTTGGCTTCACTACCAGTTTCTTTGTTGTCTGGATGGTATTTTTTTGCTAATTTTCGATAGGCACTTTTGATTTCGTCTTTGCTAGCGTTTTTGCTTACACCTAGAGATTCATAATAATCTTTCTTTTCTGCCATATAATATCCTTTCTATATGCCCGAAAGGGGCCTATAGGCCCCAATGGACAAATTCGTTTATTTAATTTATGCTTTATGTTCGTCTTTGCTTGAGAAATCAGCATCAACAACATCATCTGGGTTGCTTCCGGCTGGAGCTTCGTTGTTTGCTTGGCCTGCGTTAGCGTTTCCGGCTGCTTGAGCTTGTTGCATATAAGCAGCGGCTTGTTCTAATTCAGAAATTTTTGTTTTTAATGTTTCAATATCGTTGTTGTCTAAAGCGGTTTTCAATTCATCTCTCAATTTTTGAGTTTGTTCTTTTTGAGTTGAATCAATCTTGTCGCCTTTTTCTTGCATAGCAAGATCGATATCATTAATTAAACTTTCAGCTTTGTTTTTGATTTCTGTTTCTTCTTTACGTTTGCTATCGGCTTCTGCGTTTTCCTCAGCCTCGCGAACCATTCTATCAATATCTTCTTTACTTAAACCATTAGAACCAGAAATTGTAATTTGTTGTTCTTTTTGTGTGTCTAAGTCTTTAGCGGTGACTTTAACAATACCGTTAACATCGATATTGAATGTGACTTCAATTCTTGGCTCACCACGTCTAGCTGGTTTAATACCAGTTAATTGGAAATGGCCTAATAATTTGTTGTCATGAGCCATTGGTCTTTCACCCTGATAAACCATAATGTCAACAGCTGGTTGATTATCCGCTGCGGTTGAGAAAATTTGACTTTGTGTGGTTGGAATTGTGGTATTTCTCTTGATAAGTGGGGTTAAAACGCCTCCTAAAGTTTCAATACCTAATGTAAGTGGGGTGACGTCTAATAAAACGACATCTTTAACATCTCCAGATACAACTCCGCCTTGATAAGCAGCACCAATTGAGACTGCTTCATCTGGGTTAACGCTTAAGTTAGGTGTTTTGCCTGTTAATGATTTAACTAAATCTTGAACAGCGGGCATACGGATGGAACCACCAATCAATAATACTTGGTCAAGTTCACTTGTTTTAATGCCGGCATCGCTTAATGCACGTCTGACTGGTTCTTCACATCTTTTCAAGAGGTGTCTTGTTAAGTCTTGGAATTTTGCTCTACTTAAAGTAGTTTCAAAGTTTACAGGTCCATTAGCAGTCATAGAAATGAATGGTAATGAAATTGTTGTTTCAAGAGAAGAAGATAATTCAATCTTCGCTTTTTCAGCAGCTTCTCTAATTCTTTGTAATGAGCCTTTATCCGTTACATCAACGTTGCTTTCGATTTTGATTTGAGCTTTAATCCAATCAGCGACAACTTGATCCCAGTCATCTCCACCGAGTTTGTTATCACCAGCAGTAGCAATAACTTCAAATGTTCCATCTCCGATATCAAGAATTGAAACATCGAACGTTCCACCGCCTAAATCAAATACAAGAATTTTTTCTGATTTATCTGTTTCTAAACCATATGCAAGAGCTGCAGCGGTTGGTTCATTAATAATACGAACAACCTCTAAGCCAGCAATTTGACCTGCATCTTTAGTAGCTTGTCTTTGAGCATCATTGAAGTATGCTGGAACTGTAATAACAGCCTTTTCGACCTTATGTCCAATATTGCTTTCAGCATATTTTTTCATATATGCTAAGATTTTTGCGCTTATTTCTTGTGGGGTGAAATCTTTGTTTGCACATTTAATGTGAACTTTTTCTGCACTTCCCATCATTCTTTTGATGGAAGAAACTGTATCTGGATTAGTTACAGCTTGTCTTTTAGCTGCATTTCCAACTATTTCTTCTCCATTAGTTTTAAAAGCTACGACTGATGGGGTTGTCATTGTACCCTCTGGGTTCGGAATAACTTTAACTGTCCCATCTGCTTGTAAATATGAAACAACAGAGTTTGTTGTTCCTAAATCGATTCCTAAGATAATTTCCTTTGCCATAATTTTTCCTCCTTATGCATCAGCATTGTCCTTTTTTTCTTCTTTTTTCTTAGTAACACTCACCATTGCGGGTCTTACTAAACGATCGTGTAATTTGTATCCTTTTCCGTAGATTTTTTTAATTAAATTGCTTTCTCCATCATCTTCAACAGTATCTACCGCTTCCATGACGTTTGGATCGAACTTTTCATTTATTTTTGGTGATATTTCCGTTACCCCTTCGCTCTCTAATACGCTTACGAGATTTTTATATATAAATTGGAATCCTGTAAGATAATTCTTTAAGTTCGGGTCTTCAGGTTCGCTTCCAAGTGCGAGATGGAAACTGTCGAGGATTGGTAATAGATTTTCAATAAATCCTTCCGCACGATACTTCATTGCTTCACTATGATCTTTTTCTAGATTATTTCGAAGGTTTTTTGTATCTGCGTAAGCTCGATAATACTCATTTTTCCAATGCTCTGCATCACTTTTGAGTTTTGCTATTTCTTCTTCGAGCTTTTCAATCTTCTTTTTTTCTTTTTTTGTTGGTTCAACAACTTCTTCGTTAATTTCTTTATCTTCGTTATGCTTCACCACCGCTTGTACCTCCTTTATTTTGACCATCGAAATATTTAGCTAATTCATTTGATAGATATTCGAGTGCGCTCATGGCTTTATCGTAATCCATTCTTGTCGGTCCTAATAGAGCAATTGTACTTTCTCCTTCGTTTCCCAGCTTGAATTTGGCAGTAACCATTGAAATGTCAGGGTTACCTTCAATGTCGCCAATATTTAGAGCAACACCATTATTATCATGCCTCATTTCGCCATCTATTTCCTTCAATATGCTTGAATCGTTTAATAATTTCAGAACATTTAACAACTTATCACTATTATTTTTAAACTCTGGATGGCTGAATAATTCTTCTCTTCCATAAAGGCTAAGTCTATCGCCTGCGAATCTAACGAATGTTTCAAGCAATGCTTGATATATTAAATCGTGGCTTATTACGTAATCGCTTAATAAAGGTTTTAAAGATTGCATTTTGTCGACTAATTCTGTAATTGGCGTCCCTTTTAATCGATCGTTTAATAATTGAACACATTGAACAATCTCATTAACTTTCATTTGGTTTGGAACGATAAATGTTTTGTTTTCGACATATCCTTTATCGGTTACAAATACTGCGGTTATACTTGTTTCACTAATTGGAATTAGCTGTATGCTGGCGAGTCTTTCACTTTTTTCATCCGGACCCATAACAACACTGACCAGATTTGTCATATGAGATAATATCTCACAACTTTCTTTAATAACCTCTTCAATTGATTGAATTTTTTGGGTTAATACTGTTTGCAACGAGTTTTTCAACGATTCGTCAACTTCACCACTTCTAAGGTGCTCACAATAGTATTTATAACCTTTACTAGAAGGAACGCGCCCACTTGATGTATGTGTTTTTTCTAGGTATCCAAGTTTTTCTAATAAAACCATTTCGTTTCGTATTGTAGCACTTGAATAATTTAGCTTATATTCATCAATAAGGGTTTGGCTGCCAACTGGTTGGGCATGTTTAATAAAGTATTCAACAATATATTTGAGAATAATGTCGCTTCTATTTAATGCCATAGTATCAACCTCCTTTTTAGCACTCTTTTTTTGAGATTGCTAATTACTATTATAGTGAGTTTGTTAGCACTGTCAATAGATGATTGCTAAAATATTTTAAAATAAAAAAATGATACTTTGTATCAAATTTATATTTATGAATCATAAAATAACGCTATGGAAGTAAATTTAATATAATTTGATCCAAAATCATCATACCTTTATACGTTGGCTTAATAATGTTTTTTTCTTTTATTAAATCCTTATTGTTAATACATGCGCGCAAATAATTTTTTTTCTCAAATAATATGTCATAATCAGTCTCTTCTTTTAATTTTTGGCAATCTAAACCTTTGTAGGTTCTTAAATTGAGCATAATGGCATATGTAATATAAGACTCTTTGGTAACTTGTTCTTCTTTTCTTTCGTATTTGAAATTGTTGTACTTGCTTAGATTTTTCGTATTTGAATATCTTATGTTGTTTATATAACCACTTGCGCCCAATCCTACAGCATAATACTGCTCATTATTCCAATATGTGAAATTATGTTTTGAGAAATAACCTTCTTTTGCGAAATTGCTAATTTCATAATGTATGTAGTTTGCATCTGTTAAAGTGGTATGAATGATATCATATAGTTCACGTTCGTAATCAGCACTATTTTCAGTAATTCCTTTCATATAAAATATGGTATTTGGATGTACGGTTAATGAATAAGCTGATATATGCTCAACATTGAGGTTTAATATATTTTTCAAATCATCCTTCAACATATCTTTAGTTACATTAGGAAGGCCTAAAATTAGATCAACATTAATATTATTTATTGAGTGCTTTTTTAATAAAGAAACACATGATATTACATCTTCGAATGTATGATGTCTATTTATGGATTTTAAAATACGATTGGATGTAGATTCTACACCAATTGATATACGATTTATATGGTATTTCTCAATTATTGAGACTTTTTCTTGTGTTAATGTTTCAGGGTTTGTTTCGATGCAATATTCTTTTAAATTAAGTGTGTAAGGCTTTAAAATTTCAAATAGTTCTATCAAAAGATCACTTTCTAAAACTGTGGGTGTCCCTCCACCTATATAAATTGTGTCTAAATTATTTTGTATATGCAAATCAGATATTTCTTTTTTTAAGCTCACTAAATATTGAATTGCCAAATTACGAAAATACTGCAACTTTGGAAAGTCGCAGTAATCGCAGATGTGCTCACAAAATGGTATGTGAACGTATAAAGATTTAACTTTATTATTCGTCATCATCCTCTTTATATTCGTTAACCTTCTCTGCCACATCGTCATCTTCAATTGGCTTTAAAATTCTTTCCATTTCTTCTTTGACGATTTGTTCTTCAGATGGTTTCTCTTTTTCGGACTTTAGTTTTGGATGTAATATTTTATAAATTATAAAAGCAATAATGGCAATTGCAGCTGCAACGCCAACAATAATTGCTAATATAATTCCTGGATTGTTAATTGTGCTATTTGCTAAAACCATATTAATACCTACTTTCTAACGATTGGTGTATAAACAAATTTATTTTTGATTTGTTGTTTTTTGTAATATCCCATTTCTGCAAGATGATCCATAGAAGTTCTTGCTGTTTCATAAACGCATCCAATGCTTCTTTTGAATTGATCTATTGTGTACATTTTTCCAACTGTACAATGTCTGGCAAAGAATTTTGCTTCTTTCTTTTTCATAAATGGCTCCAGTTCTAGTAAATGCATTTCTAATCTTTGAGCCTCTTTTTCATCGATAGCAGGTGGAATATAACCGATAGAAACAGAAGATTTTTCTGCTTCGCTTGATATTTCAACAGGATTTATTTTAGTTTTTTTATCAACTATTTCCTTTGGTTCATCCTTAGTTTCTTTAACTGGTTGTTCCTCTTTATTTTCAGAATCTTCAGTTTCTATTTTATCTTCTTGATAAAAGTCTTTACGTAATTCGAAAG
This sequence comes from Bacilli bacterium, assembly GCA_024408095.1. Lineage (GTDB taxonomy): Bacteria > Bacillota_I > Bacilli_A > RFN20 > CAG-826 > JAKSVI01. The sequence goes on along the minus strand of JAKSVI010000001.1, from coordinate 60,494 downwards.
CGGAGAAATTCGCCAATTGATCTAATAAATTAGTAATGCCATTATCTAATTCAGTTAATGCAAAAGTTAAAAAATATGTAACATCTGCAGTTTTTTGAACATCAATAAAACGCTTCTGCGTTTCGCTTAAGCGGGAATAAAGTAAATCTTCTAACTTTAAATAAACAGCTGTTGAATCGCCTGTTTCGTGGCATAAAATGCTCTTTGCAGTTAAAACTGCAATTTCATCATTTAAAATTGGGAATGGTTTAATATAAATGATGTAATAAAATGCAACTAATGATTTTATAAATATTGGAACATCTTTATTATCAATAAATTCGATAAGAGAATTCATCATTGGTTCAATAAGATTTGATGGAGCCGAAGAATAAATTCTATCAATTAAAACTCTATTATCGGGATTTCCATCTTCTTTATTTCTAAATAAAGAATCCAAAGAAGCCTTTCCATTAATCTTGGTGTAAAGAGAAATAATAAAATCGATATTTATTTGATTAGAAAATTTATCTTCTACAAACTTTAACCCCTCATTGTATCTATAAAGAAATTCATTTGCTTCACTATTAGCGTTATTGACAATTGTATGTATTGAATCATCATCCATATTAATAGAGTTTTTATGAGCGATAGTTTTTAAGCATTCAGATAAACAAGATAACCTAAAATATCTTGCATCTCCATTGGTTGGATTTAATTCATTTTTTCTAGTGATTAATCTGCTTAATTTTGTCTCAATATTTGAGTTTTGCGCTGATATTGTGTGGCACATGCAAATTATTAGCTGAGATCTTTCGATGCTACGAATATTCAAATAACGATTAAAATTTGAGCGATAAGAAAGAATGTTACTCCATATATTGTCAATTAATGACATTTTAAGTTCTCGGGCAACTTCGTTTTTAGTCGCATATTTATTTTCAGTAAATCTTATTGCCAATTCATTATTTGCCATGTGATTTTTCCTTATTGTTATTATATTTATTAAACATTTCTTTTACAAGAAACAATACCAAAAATCTACTAAATTTAAGTATTGTTGCTTTCGTCAATAGATAAAATGGACATAAATGCTTCTTGAGGAACCTCGACAGAGCCAATCTTTTTCATTCTTTTTTTGCCTTCTTTTTGTTTTTCGAGCAATTTTTTCTTTCTAGAGATATCTCCACCATAGCATTTTGCTAAAACATCTTTTCTTACTGCCTTAACATCAACTCTAGCTATAATTTTTCCACCAATAGCAGCTTGAATTGGTATTTCAAATTGTTGTCTCGGTATAACTTCTTTTATTCTTCTAATTATGCCAAGGCCACGATTGTATGCGTTTGCTCTAAATACAATACTAGATAATGCATCTACTATTTGACCATTCAATAGAACATCCATTTTTATTAAATCATTTTGTTTATATGTGGAGAATTCGTAATCGAATGAAGCATAACCTTTAGTGTAGCTTTTTAATTTATCAAAGAAATTGTAAACAATTTCACTAAGTGGCAATTCATATATTAAATTCATCCTTGTGTCATCAAAATATTGCAAATCTAGATAAATTCCTCTTCTTTCTTGACACAATTCCATTATTGGGCCGACATATTCTTTAGGAGTCATGATGTTTGCCTTTATGTATGGCTCTTCAATTCTATCGATTGTGCTAACATCTGGCAGACTGCTTGGATTATCAATTTTTAACATAGATCCATCGGTCAAATAAACATTATAAATGACACTTGGAGCAGTTAATATTAAGTCTAAATTATATTCTCGTTCAAGACGTTCCTGAACTATGTCCATATGTAATAGTCCCAAAAAACCGCATCGAAAGCCGAATCCTAAAGCTTTACTTGTTTCTGGAATAAATTGAAGTGATGCATCGTTTAAGCAAAGCTTTTCCAAAGCATCTTTTAAATCTTGATAATCATCACTATCTACTGGATATAAACCGCAATAAACCATTGGATTCATTACTCTGTATCCTTCTAACGCTTTGCTTGCAGGATTCTCAAATAAAGTAACAGTATCTCCTGGATGAACATCACGGATATCTTTTATTTGAGCGCAGATATACCCAACTTGACCAGCTTTAAGACAATTTAATTTGATTTCATCAGGTGTTCTAATGCCTAGTTCTGTAACTTCGTACTCTTTATCAGCTTGCATTAGACGTATCTTGTCGTTTATATGAATTTGACCATCTTTAACACTAACCAAAATAACTACGCCTCTATATGGGTCGTAATAACTATCAAATATCAAAGCTTTTAAAGGTAAATTTTCATCTCCACTTGGTGCAGGGATATTTTTTGCTATAGACTCCAGCAGTTCATGTATGTGGTATCCAGTTTTAGCTGAAACCTCTATTGCTTTTTCGCTAGAAATACCAATTCTCTCTTCGACTTCCTTTTTTGCCCATTCTGGTCTGGCGCTTGGTAAATCAACTTTGTTGATAACAGGTACGATTTCTAAATCATTATCAACAGCTAAATACACATTTGCCAAGGTTTGGGCTTCAACTCCTTGAGTCGCATCAACAACCAAAAGAGCTCCTTCACAAGCGGCCAAAGATCTTGATACTTCATAAGTAAAGTCAACGTGCCCTGGAGTATCAATTAAATTAAAAATATATGTCTCACCATCATCTGCTTTATAAGAAATAGTTACAGCGTTAAGTTTTATTGTAATTCCTCTTTCACGCTCAAGATCCATAGAATCAAGAATCTGTTCTTTCATTTCTCTGGCTTCAATTGCACCAGTTTGCTCAAGAATTCGATCGGCTAAAGTACTTTTACCGTGATCAATATGAGCGATAATAGAGAAATTTCTAGTAAGTTTTTTATCAAAATTCATAATTTTTGAAATTATAACATAATTTTAGTTTTTATAGAATTTTTTTGTGGCTTCATCTATTTCATTAATATTTAGAACGACTTCATAGTTTTTCCATTCAGTTCTATATAATTCTTGATAATCTTTCGTCATGTATCGCTCATCAATTAATAGCGCCATGCCTTTGTCGTTTTCACTCCTAATTACTCTGCCAACTGCTTGATAGACTTTATTCATACCAGGATATAAATATGCATATTTATAACCATCATATCCAGAATCTGAATAATATTGTGATATTTGATCGTTTTCAAAGTTTATTTTGGATAATCCAATGCCGATTATAACAACTCCAATAAGCCTGTCACTTACCAAATCGATCCCTTCACTAAAAGATCCACCCATTATTGCAAATCCTAATGCTGTTTTGTTTGGAGAATAAGAAAAGTGATTAAGAAAATCAATTTTTTCTTGTTCGCTCATTTCGATAGTTTGGTAACAAACGTCAGCATCTAGAAAGTTTTCAAAATATTGCTTAATGTTTGCTAAATATTCATAACTTGGCAAATACACAAGATAATTACCCACTTTATTTCTAATAAATGTTTTTATGTAATCAGCCACTTCTCCGTATGTTTTTTCTCTGTTTTTATATTTAATAGAGATTTTGGGAGCAACAAGTATTCCAAGATTTTGCTTTGGAAATGGAGAGGCGAGCTTTAAAATTGGATTAATTTGTTTGTCTCCACCTAAACTATCAACAAAATAATCTGTTGGCGTTAGTGTTGCTGAGAAAAAAGTTGTTGCCTTTACTTTATTTATGCATTTTTTAATAAAACGAGAGGCATCTAAACAACTTATATGAAATATTATGTCGTCGTCAGTTTTTGATAAATAACATAAATAGCGTTCGCTTATTAATTCAGACATTTTTAAAAATCTATTCACATCAAGATAAAAATTGAGCAATTCTTTGGTTATTAATTTGCTAAAATCTTTATTAATTTCTTGAAACTTATTTACAAAATAGTTAAAAGTTCTATATTGTTGAACATTAAAATCTTCCACGATTGTATTACCAGATTCAAAATTTTCTCTAGTTTCTTTAAACAATTTTGACATTTTGCTGATAATTTTTTTAATATCCTTGTTGTCACAGTGACGGCATGATTTCTTTGCTTTTAAAAATCCTAATTCGCAAATAGAAGCACTATACATGTCTCTAGATCTTTGGACTAAATTATGGGCTTCATCAACCAAGACTAAATGATGTGAAGAATCTTCATCGAAAAAGCGTTTTAAATACGATGTTGGATCAAATAAATAGTTATAATCACAAATAATGATGTCGTTAAATAATGATAAATCTAGCTCCAATTCAAAAGGACAAACTTCGTTCTCTTTGGCCAATGACGTTATTGTATCAAAATCAAACGTATTGTAGTTTAATAAAGCATATCTAATAATAGATTGTATTTTATTATAGTAGTTTTTAGCAAAAGGGCATTCTTCTGGATTGCATGATTTGTCTTTGCAAAAACAAATTTTTTCTTTGGCTGTAATAACAATGTTGTTTAATATTAAACCATTATTTTTTAACAATGATATAGTGTCAAAAGCGCTGTCTCTTCCACTGTTTTTTGCTGTTAAATAAAAGATCTTCGAGTCTTGATCGCTAGGCAGATTTTTTATATATGGATATAGAGTTGAAATTGTTTTGCCTATCCCAGTGGGTGCTTCGGCAAAAAGTACACCGCCATTCTTAGCAATACCAAATGCATATTTTGCGAGTTCTCTTTGGCCTTTCCTGTATTTATCAAAAGGGAAATTTAATTTGAGAATTGTTTCATCTCTTATCACACCATTTCTATACACAATATTGTAAAAATCTAAGTAATTCTCAAGTAAATTGTGCAGAAATTGGTCTAATTCTGCAAAATAAAACTCTAAATTCTCAAATAATTTGTCTTGTTTTTCACCTTGTTTAATGTATGTTAAGCGAATACCAATTTTATCTAAATGATGTTCTTTGGCAAACATATACGCATAACATTTTGCCTGACCCAAATGCCATTCAAAATTATTATTTTTAAATTCTTCTAAATCAGCAATAGTAGTTTTAATTTCATCAATTATATAATCGTTTTCGCCATTTTTAATTATCCCATCAGCTCGCCCTTCAAGAGTGATGAAAAAACCATCCAATTCTACATTGGTTTTCATTGAGTATTCTGATATATAATTGTCACCTTGCTTTGATTGATATAATCCATGCAGCAATGTTCCTTCCATCATAGAAGAACGATTAAAAATCCTTGTATCAATATCACCATTTCTTAATATGAAATCAACAAGTTGATGAACGGATAATACAATATTCTTATTCATATAAGTAGGTTATATAAGTTTTTGTCCTAAAATATTGCTATTTCCATTTACAAAATCATTATATTTCATTCTTTTCTTGCCCTGACGTTGGACTTCTAATAAAGAAATAACGCCATCTTGACATTGGAGATATAAACCGTTTTTATCTGCCTTAATAATTTTTCCAGTTTCGCCTGAGGATCGATCGATTAATTTGGCTTTATAAATTTTTAATTTTTCGTCGTTAAGTAATAAATAAGCGCCAGGTTGATAACTTAAAGCGCGAATTTTGTTTATTATTTGGCTACAGCTGGATGACAAATCAATTTTTTCTTCCTCTGGCTTGATGGATGGAGAAAAAGTAACAAAGTTTTCATCTTGCGGCATAGCAATTAACTCTTTTGTAAATAATTTAGGCAACGATTCTAATATTAAATCTCTAGCAACTACTGCCATTTTATTGAATAAGGTTGTGCAATTATCATCATCATCTATTTTAATTTGTTTAACAGCGTAAACATCGCCAGCATCCATTGCTGCTGTCATTTTCATTAATGACATTCCAGTTTCCTTATCTCCATTCAACAATGCATATTGTATAGGAGCGGCTCCTCGATATTTTGGTAATATAGAGCCATGTAAATTTACGCAACCAAATTTTGGAATATTAAGAACTGACTGCGGAACTATTTGCCCATAAGCTAATGTAATAATTAAATCTGGCTTTATTTCAAGCAAGAAACTATAGTCATTTCTTATTTTTATTGGTTGAAAACATCGTATTCCATATTTATTAGCGACAACTTTTGTAGGAACAGCCTCTAAAATTTGCTTTCTCCCAACAGGCCTATCTGGTTGAGCTATAACTGCAACAACGTTATATCCGTTTTGTATCAAGCTCTCTAAAACAAAGGCTGATATTTCTGGTGTTCCCATAAAAACAATTTTCGGTTTCTTCATAATCATGCAAATATTATACATAAATTTCCTTTTAAGGAAAAGTATTGAAGAAAATTTATTTAGATTTTATATTATTTGTGATGAAAATATGTTTGGTAAGCGACAGTCATGGCTTGACTGAAGAGATTGCAAAAATATATAAAAAGCATCCTGATTGCGATTTATATTTGCATGCAGGTGACAGCGAAGATTTCGAATCATCATTATGCCCGTTTGAAACAGTTAGAGGCAACTGCGATCATTACGATATTGAATTTAATAAAAGAATGATAAGTACACCATATGGAAATCTTTTGATGACGCACTATCCTAACACAACTTATGCAGATGGAATCAAAATATTTGTGCACGGACACACCCACAAGATTGAAGCGATTTGTAACAATGGCGTTATAACAATTTGTCCAGGGAGCGTTGCTTTTTCTCGTGATGCTACTGGTGAAAGTTACGCTATTTTGAACATATGTCCTTCAAATGTTAAAATAGATTTCTATTCTGTCGAAAATAAAAAAGTTTTTTTAAAAAAAAAAATAATATAAAATATACAATGTTTGAGGTGAAAATATGAACTCAGATTATAACAAAATTAAAAAAATAATGTCTTCAACTGCAAGTATTTTAAATACTTCGATGAAAATGGAAGACATTTTTGCAGCAATTATGAGTCGTAATGATAATAAAAAAGCTGCTATTTATTACGATGAAAAGGGCCATCTTAAGACTTATAAATATTCCAAAACCAAAAGAAATGCTTATGAATTTGCATCGGTTATTTCAAAATATATGTTACAAAAGCCAAAACATAGGCCAATCGTTTTGAAACTAAGCAATGGTCCACACTGGTCAGAAGCTTTTTGGGCCATTTTAATGAGCGGTTACAAACCACTTTTGATTGATGCTCGCACTTCTAAAGAAGGAACTGATAATTTAATAAATCAAAGCAAGGCTATTGCAATAGTAACTGATGATAAAAATGAATATGAAATACATAAATTTTCATTAAATGATCTTCTTAAGGAAGAAAAAACACTTTCACATGCCTTGGATTGGGAAAATGAAGTAATTTTTTGCTCGAGTGGAACAACTGGCGATGTGAAATTGATGGTATTCAATGGCGAAAATTTATGTCATCAATTAAACGCCTCTTCCAATATGTATGAAAGTACTAGTGACATTGTCACTTCAAAACCAATGAGAATGCTTGCCATGATTCCGTTTCATCATATATTTGGATTTGTTGCTGTATATCTTTGGTATGCGTTTTATGGTGCGTGTATGGTTTATCCACGCTCAGTTGCATCCAACGAAATATTAACAATGTGCCAAAAAGTTAAGATAACACATGTGTACAGCGTTCCACTATTTTGGGATTCTTTAGCTCTTGGAATCGAGAGAAAATTTGCCATGCTTTCAGACGATAAGAAAGATTTGATGGATAAAATGATTGGTTTCAACACTAAAAAGATTTCCATGATGGAAGCTGGAAACGCTTCAAGCAAAGTTGTACTTTCTGCCGTTCAGAAAAATCTGCTTGGTAACAAAGTTAGATTTTGTATTTCTGGTGGGGGATATTTAAATAGTAAGACGTTAAATCTTATTAATGGAGTCGGATACCATTTATATAACGGATACGGCATGACTGAATTAGGTGTCATAAGTGTTGAGCTATCTCCTGATGTATTAGATAGATTAAAAGGATCTATTGGAAAACCATTTTTAGGTATTGATTTTAAACTTAAAAAGAAAAACAAAAAAGATGCTACTGGCGAATTGTTTGTTAGATCTAAAATCACGCATGTTAGAGAAATAATCGGTGGCAAAGAACAAGATGTTAATTTGGATGAAGAAGGTTATTTTGCTACAGGTGATATAGCCGAATGCGATTCATCTAATAGATACTACATTAGAGGTAGAATCAAAGACATCATCATTAATTCAGATGGTGAGAACATTTTTCCTGATGAACTGGAGATATTCTATAAAAAGATACCGAACGTTACTAACTTGTGTGTCTTAGGAGTTGATGTTCCAGGAACAACAAATCAAAAAATCGTTATTGCATTAGAAGTTCCAAACCATATTACCGATGAACAATTAGAGCAGGTTAAAAACGATGTAATTGAAATTGGAAAGACATTACCTAAAAAAACAGTTATAAAGGATATTTATCTCGCGACTGGTAAATTGCCAATGGCTAATAACATGAAAGTAAAACGTTTTATGGTTAAAAAAGGTATTGAGACCAATTCAAAAGATTATGTTAATATCAACGCTAAAAAGGAAACAAAAAAATTCAAAGGTTTTGACCAAAAAACCATTGAGTCGATTGTTGTCCCTTTAAGAGATTTATTCTCAAAAATTTTGGTTTTACCAAAGTTTAAAATTGAAGACGATGGACACTGGATAAATGATTTAGGTGGCGATTCAATGAACTATGTGCAATTAATATTGGATATTCAAGAACAATTTAAGGTAACAATTCCAGAAACAAAATATGGCCAATTAACTTGCATTAATGATTTCGCAATGGAAATTGCACGATTACAAAAAAATAAAAAGTAATTAGATGCTCAAATTATATTTGCATTCTTAATATAGTTTTGATAGCATATAAAACGACACTGAAAAGAAGGAATAAAATATGGCAAACATTAAATCACAAATTAAACGTAACAAAACTAATGAACAAGCTCGTTTAAGAAACAAAGCTGCAAAATCTGCTATTCGTTCAGAAATGAAAAAAGTTAGAGAAGCTGTCGCTGCTAAAGATCTTAAATCTGCAGAATCCCTTTTAGTTAGTGCGTTTAAATTAATTGATAAATCCGTTTCCGATCACGTTCAACACGCAAATACTGCTGCACGTCAAAAGAGCGAATTGTCCAAATTAGTTAATTCTATTAAATAATTAATCAACCTTGAATTTTATTAAAAATAATTCAAATGCATAAAAGCGGTCAACTTGTCCGCTTTTTATTTGTAAATCGAGATTATACAAATCATCTAATACTTTCAAAATAGAACTTTCTGAAAAAGTATATGAATTTTTGCGTAATATTTTAAATCTTATAGGTTTTATTCCGATTTTTTTTGCACCTTCATCATCACTATCGCCATTTTTGACCAAATATGAAACTTGACTAAGTAATCTAAATTGATTGCTCAACATAGAAATTAATGTAACAGGTTCAACAGATGACACTTTTAAATCGTTAAATAAAGCAACAGCATCTATATTTTTTTTCATCAAAAGATAGTTAAATATTTGAAAAGCGTTATCTTCCAAAACTCTTGGAACCATTAAATTTATATCGTCGTAAGTTATATGATTTGTGTATAAAGATAATTTTATAGCGTTATTTTTAAACAAAGCGATGTCACCTTGTGTTCTATCCGCTAATTCAAGCATCGCGTCATTATCAATTTGAACTTGAAGCTTGTCTTTTATATAACTTTTAACATAATCAAGCCAATTCTTTTCATCAGGTTCAGCAACCTGCATAACTTTTCCTTTTTCTTTTAAAATGGAAACTATTGTTGATTTCTCATCAATATTATTTTCATTAACTGAAAGAATAAGATCTGTTTGTTCATTAGGGTTATTAAGATATGTTGTTAAGGCTTTGTAATCTTGATCTGATTCAATACTATTTCGTGGTTTTGGTTTTAGCAAAAAATAGCAATTTTCAAATGAAACAACTTTATGGTCATATCCCAAAGAAATATAATTACATTCATCGATGACATCTTGTATTAAAATATTATTGCCATCAAAACGAACAAAATTCATTTCATCGATTTCAGATAATGCTTCTTTTGCAATTTTATTTATTCTATTTTTTATAATAGAAATTTCTGTTCCAAAAATTAAATAAATCATACCTACTAATATAAATTATATATTAACCAAATAAACATTTTTAATGTTTTTTTAAAATATTTTTACGCTTTAAAAGCAATAATATGAATATATAATTGTGCCAATTTTATCTGTTCTTTTAATTGTTACATTATTATTTTTTAAAATACCTATTACTGAACTATCTGGATGACCGTATTTATTTTTGCCAACCGATATGACTGCATCTTGAGGCTTCAAATACTTAATGAATTTATCGCTTGTAGATGTATTTGAACCATGATGTCCTATTTTTAAAACGTCACAAGGTATATAGTCAAACTCTTTCATAATTAGATTTTCTATTTTTTTAGGTGCATCACCCATGATTAAAAAATTTGTATCACACAAAGCAAATCCAATCACCAAACTTGTGTCATTTTCTTCTTTCCATTCAGAAACAAAATTATTGTAGTTTATTAAGGTTAAATTATTAAAAGACAATGGAAAATTGCCGATATCATTTATATATTCTTTTACATTAAAATTGCTGCAAAGACTTTCTAATGCTCCTTTATGGTCGTTATCATCATGGGTCGTAATAACGCAATCTATGTTGTAGATTCTTTTACTTTTTAAATAAGGAATTAAAGAATCTTTTGCAACATCTAGGTATAAGGAGCCACCAGTATCTATTAAAATGGTTGTTGTTTTATATCTAATTAAACACGAATCACCCTGACCAACATTAATAAAATCTACTTCAGCGGTAACAAAATTTTGTATTGGGAGAACATAAATAATCGACAAGCATATTGATATAACAAAAATAAATCTTGAAATAGGTAATAATTTAATAGTTATTAAGACCAAACAAAGGGCGAATAATAAATAATAAATCAGAGTTAGCCAATCTGGGAATGGCGGTATAAACAGTTTTGGATTAATTTTGTTGCACCATCCAAGTAAGTTGGTGCAACCTTTAGCTAGTGTGTTAACAACTGGATACAAAGGAATTTTAATAAAACATAAAAGCGAGAACAAAGCTAATAAAATAAATATCGGCGAATATATTGTTTGAAAAACAATTGATAAAGGTGAAATTTCGTTAAAAAATTTAATTTCAAACGGAATATAAAAAACATAAATTAATAATGATGATAATATATATTTTTTAGTTTTTTTCTTCTTTCGAAAGGCCTGATTAATAAAATGGGATACAATCGGTATAAAAAATCCTAATATGAATGAATCCTGCCTAGATAAATATGGATCTAATAATAGAAATATAATAGCGATTATGGAAATTATGGATAAATTGTCTATCTTTTTATTGAACTTATACTCATTTATTAATCTGAATATATATAGAAAAACAATTCTTTTAATCGATAACTTATTGAATGTAAAAATTAAATATGGCGATAAGGTAATTAATGCTAAAATTTTAGAGTTTTTCTCGCTAAATTTACGAGAATAAAGACCATTTAGCATTTTAAGAAAAGCATAGATATAAACGCCAGATACAGTTGCTAATCTTGATAGATGCAACTGACTCATCAATTCGGTTGCTTCACCAGTTTCCCCTTCAGAAAACAATATGCTCCCGATTAATGATTTTGTATTTTCGTCAAAGTGATTTAAAAAATCCATTCTTATCTGTTTAAGACGTATTGGATTTTTAAATATTGTATTGATGGTATCAACATTTAATTGATTAAATATACCTTTGTTATTTAAATAATGTGAGAAATCAAATTGTGATTGAATCGTGATAAAATTTAAATCACTTTTTGTCCCAGTTACGTTAATGATATCACCTATTTCTATATTATTTTCTTTAATAGGTAGATATATTCTTTCAAATCTGCATAGTAAAATTGCATAATTTTCTTTCGCCTCGATTACAACTCCTTGGTAACAATCCCTAATAACATTTAGTTTAATAAGCGATAATAATGTAAAAACTGTGAATAAAAGCAAACAAAGAATAGTAAATTTTGCCTTAAATCTTTTAATTGAACAGATTATTAAAATTACGAATGTTATTCCAAATCCAATTGGCGATGAAAATAAAGAAAAGCCTAAAAATATAGAAAGAAAGAGAAATAGTAGCTTCACTTATGCAATATTACATAGTTTCGTACTTTACGATACGTGGCATTGCCAATTCCATAAACATCCATCAATGCTTCAATTGTTGAAAAGGCACCATTTTCTGTTCGATATGAAATGATTGAAGATACAATTGAGGTTGTAAAACCGTTAACTGACAGTAATGTTTCGCTTTCATCACTATTAATGTTCACCTTCTTAATTTCGTTTTGGTTGCATATATCTCCTACATCAAATTTTGGAGCTATATAATAGCTCTGGCCTTTTGTTAAAACAGCATCTTCAAAGAATGCATATTCATCAGCGTTATTTGTTAATCCGCCAGCCGCCGTAATTAAATCATTCATTGTCGCGCCCTCTTGTAGCGTGTACGTTCCACTTTTAAAAATTTCTCCTTCAATAGAAACTTGGAATGTGTTTGTGGTGTCAACTGTTGGATCTTGCGTGCTGTTTGCTATTTTGATATTTGGATCTAATATCATGAATGCGCCAATTGCAAGTATTCCCGCAATAATTACACCGATAATTATTTTGAACATAAATAAAAAAACCTCCTATATAAGTAGTTCGGAAGTTTTTTCAATTTTTATTAATTTTTTTTAAATTTTTTAAAATTTTTATTTATTTTCAATTTTTAAAATTTGAACTTTATTGACGGTTTTACCTTTGACATCTACGATGTCGTTAACAGTTTTGCCAATTAAAGCCTCACCTAAAGGGCAAGCATTAGAGATTTTATTGTTAAATGGGTCGCTCTCAACAGTTCCGACAATCATGTAAGTATATTCCTTACCTGTTTCAAGATATTTAACGCAAACAGTCGATCCTAATGAAACCTTATTTGTATTTTTTGAATCAGAAATAATCTCGGCATTGCTTAAAATTTCTTCAATTTGTTTAATTCTACCTTCAACTTCAGCTTGTCTAGCGCGTGCTGCATCATAATCTGCATTTTCACTCAAGTCACCCTGTGCGCGTGCTTCTGCTAATTGTTTTTTGACTTGTTCACGAACGTTGTCAATTAAATCACGTAATTCGTTTTCAAGTTTTTTGTATCCTTCTTTTGTAAGCTTAGATTTTTCTGCCATAATAATTACCTTCTTTTGTTGCGAACGTTATTATATCAATAACGAATAAACAATTCCATAGTTTATTTACCTTATTCCTTTCTATATAATAAGAAAGCAATGAAAAAAGAACCATTAATCAAGCGTTTGTTTCAATTATTTATTACCTTTGCCAAGATAGGTCTTTTTACTTTCGGAGGTGGCTACGCAATGATTCCTCTAATTCAAAAAGACGTGGTTGAAAAAAGAAAATGGTCCTCAGAATCAGAGCTTTTAGACATCATCGCTATCAGCGAATCAACACCAGGACCAATTTCAGTTAATGCCGCTACGTTTGTAGGGTATAAAGTCGCTGGAATTATTGGTGGAATTGTAGCAACAATATCTTTAGCCATCCCAAGTTTTGTCATCGTTTTATTGATTAGTTATTTTTATGAAACATTTATTACGTTTGCGCCAATGATTGCTTTGTTTAAAGGATTAAAGGCTGGCGTTTGTGTGTTATTGTTCATTGCTGTTTTAAAATTCTATAAAAATTTAAAATGGAATGTCTTATCGATTATATTATTCTCTATAACAGCAATTGGTTTGTTATTATTTGCAATTTTAAATGTCTCATTCTCATGGATAAGTATTATATTTATTGCAACAGGATTAATTTCAGGCCTAATTTGCATAGTTTTCCAAAATAATTGTAAGAAAAGGGAGAAAAAGAAATGATTGTTTTTCAAATTTTTTCAACATTTTTCTTAATTGGATTATTCACCATTGGCGGTGGATACGCAATGATTCCAATGATACAAGACCAAATTGTATCTAAGGGTTGGATTACTAGTTCAACGTTAACTGATTTTATCGCTATAAGTGAAGCTACGCCAGGACCTTTTGCCATTAATATTGCAACATTTGTTGGGAACAGTGTGGCTGGTCCTTTTGGGGCCTTTATGGCAACTTTAGGTGTAATTTTACCATCAATGATCATTATCACCATCATTGCTATTTTATTTAAAAAGTTTTCAAAAAACAAATATATACAAGGAGCATTAAGTGGGGTAAAACCTATTGTTGTTGGTTTGATATTAGCAACAGCTATCATTTTAACAATAAAACTTTCATTTTTTGCAAATAATAATATCTCTGCTTGTAATTACATTTTTGACAGACAATCATTTACATTAATAATAATTTTGGCGATACTTGTGATTACCTTTAAAAGAGTAAATAAAAAAAGCCTCAATCCTTTATTGATATTATTAATATCAGGAGTATTAGGCTTAATTATATTTATTTAATTTCTTGAATTTTAGGATCCTCGTTATACGCAGCGAAGACTTCTTCTATTTCTTCGTATTCTTCGTCATCCTCTATTTCAAATAACTCCCCACTATCGTTATAAGACATAACCATAATTTCTTCTTCGTTACTTGGATCAAAAAAGAAAACATATTTTTTCTTTCTTTCATCATTATCATATGTAAATAAAATGGATAGAACATGTTCCACGCCATTGTCATCTTTAATAATGATTTGATTGTCTTTAATTTCCATAAAATTACCATCCTTTGCTTCTAACAAATGTTTCTAATATTTCGCTTGCCGCCAATGTATCAACAACTTGTTTTCTTTTCTCATGATTAACATTCATGTCTGATAAACTACGATGTGCCATGACGGTTGTTAATCTTTCATCCACCATTTCGATGGTTAAGGAATCATCTTCTTTTAATAAATCATCTCTAAATTTTAGACAAGATTTTGCCCTTTCTCCTATTGTCCCATCCATATTTAATGGGTATCCAAGAGCAATAATTTTTATATCTTTTTCATTAACAATCTCGTGAACTTTTTCACGAGCTTTTGAATAAGCATTGGCTTGAAAATGAAAGGTTTCCAAACCATGGACAATTCCTAAAGAATCGCTTATAGCGATACCTAGTGTAGTTGTTCCGAGATCTAAACCAATAGCCTTAGGCATTATTTAATAATTCCTTTGCAGCTTTAATAGCTTTATTAATGGATTGTTTGTCTTTACCTGCACCGCTAGCTAAATCTGGTCTTCCGCCACCAGATCCGTTTAAAATTGGGGCAATATTTCTAACAACAGCACCAGCTTGATACATTTTCAATGCATCACCATTGACTGAACAAACTATAGGTAATGTTTGACCGTCATCTCCTATTAACAAAATAACACTATTTTTGAAATCGGCTTTTAATTTATCAATCATAGATAATAAATTATCTCTTTTGGAATCTTTAATAAATTCAACCAGAACATCAATATTGTTGCTATTTTTTGCAAATAAAGACTTTAAGTTATTGGCACTATTATTTGCTAATTTAGAATTTAGTGATTCATTTTCTTTTTTCAAAAACATTTTTTCATTATTCAATGTATTTAGACGATTTTCAACTTCTGAATAACTATTTGCTGATAAAGTGTTCTTAACTCTATTCAAAACATTTTCGCGTTTTTTCATCAATTCAAAGGCATTTATAGAAGTTCTTGATTGAATACGTCTTATTCCAGATGCCACACTTTCTTCATATTCAATTACAAATAATCCAATACCATTGGAATTTTTGACGTGAGTTCCTCCACAGAATTCTTTTGAAACATCTCCAAATGTAACAACTCTTACAACATCTCCATATTTTTCATCAAATAAGGCTTTAGCACCTAATTTCTTTGCTTCTTCAATAGGCAAAATTAACGTTTTTTCTTCAATTTCTTCCGAAATCCACTCGTTTACTTTGCGTTCAACTTCATTTAACTGCTCTTCGCTCATTTTTGATCCATAATTAAAGTCAAAGTGTGAATATTCTTCACAAACAAATGAACCGTGTTGAGCAATAGAATCACCTAAAACATCGTTTAAAGCCCTTTGCAATAAATGCACGCTTGAGTGGTTTCTGGTTATTTTGTTTCTTCTATTTCTATCAACTTTTAATGTGAGTTTATCGCCTATTTTTAATTCGCCATATAAAACTTCAACAGAATGTAAAAATTGTTTATTTGGAGCCTTTGTAACATTATTAACTTTAGCTTCAACATCTTTGTTGCTGATTAAACCAGTATCTGCTACTTGACCTCCACTTTCGGCGTAGAAGCATGTTTTATCAAAAATAACTTCTCCAGAACCATTAATTGAATCAACTTTCTTTCCATCAACAAACAAACCAATGATTTTTGCATCCAAAACCAAATCATCATAACTAAATTCACTTTTTTCAGTAAAATTCATTAGATCAAAACTTTGCTTATTCATGCTTTGGAGGTCTCCTCGAGCAGATCGTGCTCTTTGTTTTTGTTCCTCCATTAAAGAATTAAATCCATCAAGATCATAAGAAACATTATTTTCATCGCAAATCTCCATTGTTAATTCTTTTGGAAAGCCATATGTGTCATAAAGTTTAAACATATCTTCCTTTGATAAAGATTTGCTGTCTTTAATCATTTTCTTTAAAACCACTTCACCATTAACCAAAGTTTTGAGAAATTTTTCTTCTTCAGATTTAATCATTTTTATCGTTTGATCACGTTTTTCTAACAAATATGGGTAGTAATCCTTCATTATTGAGACAACAGTGTCAACAAGTTCGTACAAAAATGGTTTCTCGATTCCTAAGACTCTTCCATATCGCTCTGCACGTCTAATTAAACGTCTTAATACATATCCACGGCCTTCATTAGAAAACATTTCGCCATCTGCAAGAGCAAATGTGCAAGCACGTATATGATCAGCAATTACACGGAATGCCATTTTGTTATTTTCGTATTTTTTGCCGGACATTTGCATGGTTTTTTCAATTATTGGCCAAAATAAATCTGTCTCAAAATTACTTTCTGTTTCTTGCATGATACAAGCAAAACGTTCTAATCCTGCACCAGTATCAATATTTTTGCTTGGCAACTCTTTATAATTTTTTCTTTCAACTCCACTTACTGCGTTGTATTGAGAAAAAACAATGTTCCAAATTTCTATGTATCTATCATTTTCAATGTCTTCTTTTAGCATTTTTATGCCCAAATGTTTTGGATCGTATTTTTCGCCACGATCATAAAACATTTCTGTGTCAGGTCCACAGGGTCCCTCTCCTATTTCCCAAAAATTACCATCTAATGGGATTAGGTGAGATTCTTCAACACCATTTTCTATCCAACATTTTTTTGTTTCTAAATCATCGGTATGATATGTCATATACAAATTATTTTTATCAAATCCAAAATATTTGTCAGAAAATAATAGTTCATATGCATAGGCAATAGCTTCTTTTCTAAAATAATCGCCTATGGAGAAATTACCCATCATTTCAAAAAAAGTATGATGTCTATCAGTTTTGCCAACATTTTCAATATCGTTTGTTCTAATACTTTTTTGAGCGTTAGTTATACGACGTGAAGGTGGTATTTCACTACCGTCAAAATATTTTTTTAAGGCAGCGACTCCAGCGTTAATCCATAATAAAGTTGGATCATTTTTAGGAATTAATGAACTTCCTGGCTCAATATGGTGTCCTTTACTTTGAAAGAACTTCAACCAAGTTGTTCTAATTTCATTTGCGGTCATTTTTTTCATAACAATTTACTCCAATACAGAAAAAGTTCCTTATAGGAACGACAATTGCCGTGTTACCATCCTATTTCTTATCCCTTATATTGAGCTAAGCACTTAATTAAGTTAATTACGTTAACAATTCGACGGCATTACCCGTATGTCAGGGAGTGGCATTTCCATTAGTCATATCCGACTTCCACCATCTCGGATTCTCTATAATGACATTGTGGAATTAGTTCCCTCTATTATTCTTATAATAACGAAACTTATATTAATTTTCTATAAAAATTATTCTTTACTTTGAAATACTTTTTCGCCTATTAATTTTCTAGCAAATAAATCATTAACGCTTTCTTTTGGTGATTTTCCGTTTTTAATAATGTCATAAACAGTTGAAATAATTGGTATTTCAACATTATATTTCTCAGCAAGTTTAATGGCGGAATTCAATGAGTTAATTCCTTCAACAACCATTCCAACCTTTGCTAATGTTTCTTCAACAGAATATCCTTTTCCAATTAAATAGCCAGCGTTATGATTGCGTGAATGATTAGAAATGGCTGTAACGACTATATCACCAACGCCTGATAATCCCAAAAATGTTAAAGGGTCGCAGCCAATGGCTCTACCAAGATTGGTAATTTCAAACAAACCTCTAGTTATAATTGCTGCTTTGGCGTTATCGCCGTATCCAAGTCCATCAGAAATGCCACACGCTAAGGCAATAATGTTTTTTAATGCTGCTCCAACTTCAACTCCTTTTGGATCACTATTTGTATAGACACGAAATTGATCATGCGTGAAAACTTTTTGTATATATTTTCTTGCATCTCTATCAAATGAAGCGGCTGTGATACATGTCGGAAGTCCTTTTACAACCTCTTCTGCATGGGTAGGCCCTGATAAAGCCACTATTTTAAATTTATCCCCTACAACTTCTTGGATGACTTCGTTCATTGTAAATAAAGTGTTTTCTTCAATACCTTTAGCAACACATACTAATATCTGGTTTTCATTTAAAAAAGGTTTAGCCTCGACAGCACTTTCTCTAATAAAAATAGATGGGGCCGCAAATAAGACAATATCATTTCCAGGAATTGCCTTTGAAAATTCATAAACAAAATTTATGTTTTTATTAAGTTTTGTCCCAGGTAAATTAGGATGTTCGAGACTTGCTTTTAATTTATCGTTATCTTCTTTAAATTTTGAGCATAAGGTAACTTCTAATCCTTTTTCAGCTAAATTATTTGCTAAAGCAGTACCCCAAGTACCGCTTCCTAATATACAAATTTTGTCCACTTAATCAGTCCTCTTTTCTTTATAATAGGTTGAGTCAATTAGACCACCGCCTAAACATATTTCTTCTTTATAAAAAACTGCTGCTTGACCAGGTGTCACAGCTTTATATGGTTCATCAAAAATTAATTCAATTTTATCATCACTTAGATAATGTATTGTCACTGGGTTATCACATTGTCTATAGCGGAATTTAACATTAATATGCTCTCCATCTTTAGGTTTTTCAGAAATAAAATTGATATTTGTAACGATGCAGCGGTCAGAAAATAAATAGTCATTTTCACTACCGCTAGCTACATAAACGATGTTTTTCTTTATATCTTTTTTAACAACAAACCATCCTTTTGCGATTTCTCCATGTATTCCACCAATACCAAGTCCTTTTCGCTGGCCAATTGTGTAATACATAGCGCCATCGTGATTTCCAATAACTTTTTGAGTTTCTACATCGATAATCTTTCCTTTTTGGGCTGGAATATAATTTTTTAAAAATTCTTTAAAATGGCGCTCACCAATAAAACATATTCCTGTTGAATCCTTCTTGTCCATCACACTGTCAAGGTTGAGTTCATGCGCAATTTTTCTAACTTCAGTTTTATCGATATTACCTAAAGGAAATAATGCATGAGATAATTGCTCTTGATTTATTTGACTTAAAAAATAAGATTGATCTTTGTTTTTATCAAATGCCTTTAGCAAATAAGCAGTATTATTTTTATCAACACGTTTGGCATAATGTCCCATAGCGATAGTATCAAAGCCATTTTTATATGCAAATTTTAAAAAAGCATCAAATTTAATATATTTATTACAAAAAATATCGGGATTTGGGGTTCTTCCTGATTGATATTCTCTAATTAAATATGAAAACACGTCATCCCAATATTCTTTAACGAAATCAATTCTTAGAAGTGGAATATTGAGTTTTTTCGCAACTAAAACTGCATCATCGTAATCTTTTTCTTGAGGACATTGATCGTTATTTATTGTGGGATTGCCTAAATAATCACCATTTGCCAAAGCATCCCAATTGCGCATAAAGCAACCAGTTACATCATAGCCTTGTTTTTTTAAAAGATAAGCTGCAACTGCACTATCAACTCCGCCTGATAATCCTAATAGAACTTTTTTGCTCATTTGAAAAGTTCCTCACTATCTAAAATAAGTGTAAATGGACCATCATTGTCGGAATATACCTGCATATCAGCACCAAATACACCAGTGGCTATTGGTCGATATTTTTGTTCCAATAATTTATTAAATAAATCATATAAATTTTCTGCTTCATGAGGCCTCATCGCATTTATGAAACTGGGCCTTCTTCCTTTTGAAGCATCAGCATAAAGAGTAAATTGACTTATAGATAGTATGTCACCGTTCACATCATAAAGAGATAAATTAATTTGCCTATTTTCATCAGCAAAAACACGTAAAGAGAGGATTTTATCCACCATTTTAGTAACAATTTCTTCACTATCTGTATCGGTAAAGCCAACTAATAATAGATAGCCTTTATTAATTTTACCTACGCATTTGTTAGATATTTCAACATGTGCTTCATTAACAGTTTGTAATAAAACTCTCATAATCACTAATATTATAGAGAAAATTATACAATATTGATATAATCAATTTTAGATATGAACTTAAAACCATTAGCGTATAGAGTAAGACCCAAAAATCTTGATGAAGTAATAGGCCAGCCTCATTTAGTTGGACCAGAAGGATTATTGAAAAAATCTGTTCATAGCAGAACTATGCTATCAATTATTTTCTATGGGAATCCAGGATGTGGAAAAACTACAATTGCTGAGGCTTACGCCGAAGATATGGGTGTTAAATATGTAAAATTAAATGCTGTCACTAGCAATAAAAATGATTTAGAAAACGCTATTGAAGAATGCAAAATGTATCCTCAAGCATTCATCATTTTTGATGAAGTTCATAGACTGAATAAAGATAAACAAGATATCCTACTTCCTTATATTGAAGATGGCACAATTTATTTGCTTGGAATGACTACGCAAAATCCTTATTTTGCTATTAATAAAGCGATAAGAAGCAGATGTCATTTGTGTGAGGTAAAGCCTTTAGAAAACGCTGATATAGTGAACGGATTGAAGAGAGCTTTGAAACATAAAGATGGTTTAAAAACAGATAAAAAATTTACTGATGAATCATTACAAACTATAGCAAAATTGACATCTGGCGATATGAGATATGCTTTAAACTACTTAGAAGTTATTAATATCTCTTCATCATCAAAAACCGTCACTAAAGAAGATGTAAATAAAATTTTACGTGTTCCTAACTGGCAAATGGATGAAAACGATAACGAACATTACGATTCTGTATCAGCATTACAAAAATCCATCAGAGGATCAGACGTTGATGCGGCATTATATTATTTAGCAAGGCTTTGTATTGTTGGGGATTTAGAAAGTATAACTCGGAGATTAACGGTAACCGCTTATGAAGATATAGGATTAGGAAATCCTCAAGCTGTTGATAGAGTATATAATGCATGCAAGGCTGCTGAAATGGTCGGTTTGCCAGAAGCTGTTATTCCATTAGGATTTGCCGTTGTTGATTTAGCGCTATCACCAAAAAGTAAAAAAGCATGTTTAGCTATTCATAAAGCTATGGATTATGCCGAACACCATCCTATGACAGTAATGGATTATTTAAAATTAACACCCGTAAATGTTGATGAGGAAGATAAATATCCATATGATCGGCCAGATCTATGGAATAAAATTCAATATTTACCAACAATGATAAAGGATATGAAATTTTACGAGCCAAACTCAAATCCAAGTGCATACGAAAAAATACTTAACGAGAATTATGAGAAGCTTAAAAAAATTAAAAGGACGTCCGATTTAAGAAAATTAAAAGCACAAAAAAACTCGAATTAATCGAGTTTTTCTTTATTCAATAACTTCTTTGATAACTTTAATAGGTTCGATTTTTTCTTTAGTAATTTCGTATGCGTTTTCAATATCCTTTAGCACGTCATCAACATTATCTTTATTTGTATAAACAGTGCATAAGGTATCGCCAATATTAACATAAGATCCAACTTTTTTATTTAAGATAATTCCTGCCGACATATCAATTATGTCTTCAATGGTTTCTCTTCCGGCGCCAAGTTTCATAGCAGAAACACCAATATCTAAGGCTTCACACTTCTTAACATAACCACTTTGTTTAGATTTAATCTCGATAATATTTTTGCTTATTTCAAATTTTTCAGGATGTTCGATATATGAAATATCTCCACCTTGTTCCTTAACCATTAGTAAAAATTTATTGAATGCTTCGCCATTCTTGATTACTTCTTCAAGTTTTTTTCTTGCTTCATCCCTATTTTTACATAGTTTTGCTTGGGTAAGCATTATAGAACCAGCTGAATAGCAAAGTTCCATTAAATCATCTGGTCCATTGCCGTGTAAAGACATAATAGCTTCTTTAACTTCTAATGAATTTCCAACTGCTAATCCTAATGGTTCATTCATATCAGAAATTATGGCTTTTGTATCTCTATTAAGAGATTTTCCAATCTCAACCATTGTTTTTGATAATTCTCTTGCGGTTTCCAAATTTTTCATGAAAGCCCCATTGCCAACTGTCACATCAAGGAGAATAGCGTCAGTTCCTGAAGCTAATTTTTTACTCATAACACTCGATGCGATTAATGGAATTGATTCCACAGTTCCGGTAACATCTCTTAATGCGTATAATTTTTTATCAGCTGGGACCAATGATCTAGTTTGTCCAATTACAGCAAGTCCAATTTTATTGACTTGATTAATCATCTCCTGCTCAGATTTTGAAATTGAAAGGCCAGGAATTGATTCAAGTTTGTCAAGTGTTCCGCCTGTGTGGCCTAAACCACGCCCGCTCATTTTAGCTACTTTTGCTCCAACCGCAGCAACCATTGGTGCTAAAACTAATGTTGTTTTATCTCCAACTCCTCCAGTAGAATGCTTATCAACTTTTATTCCTTCTATGGCACTTAAATCAATAACAGTTCCACTGTGTTCCATAGCATCTGTTAGTGTTGCTATTTCGCGTTTGTTCATACCACGAAATAAAATAGCCATATTCATAGCCGAAGATTGATAATCAGGAACACTATCCTTAACATATTCTGAAATCCAAAAACGAATTTCCTCATCTGTTAATTCATGTCCATCACGTTTTTTGCAAATTAGGTCAACCATTCTCATAAGAATTACCTCATTGTCTATACTAACATTAAAAATATATTTTTATAATAGTTTTTGCTAAAATTATTTATATGGATTTTTATAAGCATCTTGAGACTTATTTAACAAAAAACGAAATTGTAGATTTAAAAAACGCATTAAATAATGAAGATTTGCATGCAATTTTGTTAAATTCTAAAAAAATGAGTGATGAGACTTTTTTAAATATTTACCCAAATGTTAAAAGACATCCTTTAGTAAAACATGCATATATGTTTGATAATAAAACTTACCAACTAGGTAAATCTTTCTACCACACGTTAGGGTGTTTCTATATTCAAGAACCTTCCGCAATGGTTGTTAGCTCCTTGATAAAATTTAACGATAATGATCTTGTCTTAGATATGTGCGCTGCTCCTGGTGGAAAAACTATTCAAGCCTCCCAAAACATTAAAGGTAAAGGAATTGTTATTGCGAATGATATATCAAAGGAAAGATGTTACGAGCTTTCTAATAATATTGAAAGATTAGGTCTTGATAATGTAATCATCACAAATAACGATTTTGATTTAATATATGAATCTTTTATGAATACCTTTGACAAAATCATTTTAGATGCGCCTTGTTCAGGCAGCGGCATGTTTAGAAAAGATCCAAAATTTATCGAAGATTGGTCAATTAATAAAGTGCTCAAATATGCAGAAGAGCAAAAAAAATTAATTAAAATCGCTTATTCAATGCTAAAACCAGGAGGAATATTATCTTATTCAACTTGTTCATATTCCAAAGAAGAAGATGAAGATGTAATTTCTTATTTACTATTAAATAGCGATGCACAAATAATTGATATAGCTAATCCATTATTCTTAAATAAAGGCATAGGAGTTCATCTTATGTCCAATAAATTTCCAGGTGAGGGACAATATATCTGTCAAATAACTAAACCTGGAATCTCAAACGAGACTATTTATGAACGAAATTCAAATAATTATGTCAAGCAGCTTCCGTTTTTATCTAAATATCATATTAATAAATTTGGAAATTTCTTATTTGGATTAAGAAGCAACATACATTTTAAACAATTAAATGTGATTAAATATGGTTTCAAAATAGGAGAAATTGATAAAGATTTAATCAAACTGGACTACAATTTATCTCATGTTATAAGCACTTTTGATAATGCAGTTGAATTAAGTGATAATGATTTGAAACAATACATTCAAGGTATGACGCTACCTTTTGTTAGCGATAAAAAAGGTTATATTCTTTTGAAATATAAAAATATTCCTCTATCCTTTGGCAAAAGCGATGGAAGAATTATAAAAAATCATTTCCCAAAAGGATTGAGAAAAAATTACATTATATAATATTATAAATATTATATGTTTGAGCGCTATCGTTTGTCATTTTTTTGTGGTCTAATTGTCTAAGTGAATAACTAACTTCTCTTTGTATTCTCTCATTCACCATTTTGGCTATTTGTTCAGTGGTTAAATCTTTATATTCTTCATAATAAATTGGTTTTAAAAATTTAATGTGAACTGGATATGAATTAAATACGGGTTTAGATTTTATCATTCTAAAAGTGCCATATAATGCCGCAGGAACAATTGGTCTTTTCGCTTTCACAGCGGGTCTAAAAGTTCCATGATGAAATTCTTTCATGTTTTTTAAAGGATCTTTATTTCTCGTTCCTTCAGCAAAAATAATCCAATGTTTTTCACCTACTGTTAAGTCATCTTGAATTTTCATCATTGTTTTTAAAGATTGCTTTAAATTATCACGGTCAAGAAATAGACCACCAATAGACTTGATGCATTTGGGCACAAAAGGAAATTTTTCAATTTCTACTTTTGCTAAAAAAGTACATGGTTCATCTATTACCTGAAAAAATGGTAATGGATCCGCACTCGATAGATGATTAGAAACAATAAGTGATGCTTCTTTTGGTAAATTTTCTAATCCTTCAGAAATCACTTCAATTTTTAATTTATTCATAACAAATCTAGTTAAACTTACAAGCTGAAAATATCTCTCTTTGATTGGATATTTTTCAGGATGATTTGAATATTTATTCATCCATTTAAAATAGTCTTTAATTATTCGAGGAGCACATTTTAACGCAACATTAGTAATTCTAGACATGTTATTCCTCTTTAAATTTATTATCGTTTACAGTTATGTATAGTGAATATGGTGACACCAAGAAATTCTTTACTTTCATTTTGTGCTTAAATATCAATCCGCTAGGTGTGAAATATATTGTTTTATAATCATCAAACTCATATGGTTTAGTTTTTTCTGAAGCATTAATAACAAATGTGTAATTATAAACACTCCTATCAACAATTACTGCAAAAACATTATTGGGCATAATTGAACATGAAAATGACTTGCAGATTTCATCGTAATCGCTTAATTCATACTCAGATAACGAAAACCTACATTTAACTAAGTCACAAAAATATTTAACATAATCCCATCTTGAATCAACTATGTCCCATCGCATGTTATTAATTTTAGCTATATTGTATGTATTATCATTTTCATGTTTTGTTTGGCCAATTTCTTGTCCCATGTGAAAAAATGGGTATCCTAAAGAAAACATTGTTAAAGCATTAGCAAATTTAATTTTGTTCAAGACAGTTTCATCATCTTCTCCAGATGCCATCTTAATTTTATCGAAAACTGTGTGATTGTCATGACATTCAACATAATTAATGGATTGCTGTGGATTCAAAAATTTCCCAGGATATTTCATGTTTAATGTTGAACCAAAGAAATGATACTCAAAATCATAGACGAGTTCCTCTTTGCCGTTAATAAATCCACCATCTTTTTTATCAAATGCTGATCCGCATAAGAGATCTCTGAATGTATTGTTGAAAAAACCTACACCTGGTAATTTTTTAGCATTGTCACTAGAGGCCTTTTCATTATTTTTCAAAATGTCACCCATATTCCAACCTTCGCCATAAAATAATGAATCTGGTTTAATGGAACGAACCATTTTTTCCGCCTCTTTTATTGTGGTAATATCTATTAGACCCATTAAGTCAAAACGAAAACCATCAACATCAAATGTTTCTAATAAATATCTAAGTGAATCTAAAATCATTTTTCTTACAAATGGTTTTTCACTTGCAATAACATTTCCACAACCAGAAGATAAATCCATCTTTCCATCTTTATATTTTCTAAAATAAAAACCAGGGTATGTTTTTTCCAAATAAGATGTCTTGTAATCATAGATATGATTGTAAACAACATCGATTATTACTTTTATCCCGTTTTTGTGAAGTTCATCCACCATTTTTCTAAATTCAAGAAGTCTAGATAACGGATTGGCTGGATCTTTAGCATAGCTTCCTTCTAACGCAAAATATGAAATTGGATCATACCCCCAGTTATATGAAACAGGATTTAAATCGTCGACTCCGTGATAATCGTGAATTGGTTGAAGCTGAACATGTGTAATTCCTAATTTTTTTAAATAATCTAAACCAGCTGGATGGCCTCCGTCTGTCTCTCTACGTGGCTCCACAAATCCCAAATATTTGCCTTTATTCTTAATATTTGTATGTTTATCTTCGGTAAAATCTCTAATATTTACTTCGTATATAATTGGTGGAACATTTCTTTTCACAGGTATTTTCTTTATTTTTTTAACTTCATCATCGTTCACAACAGCGCTGAAAGTTGAATTTAATGAGGCACCTTTTGCAAATGGATCATTAGTCAATATTTCCTTGCCTTTTTGAATAAGCTTATAGAAATAATAGGTGTTGGCTAAATTACCTTTGATTTCAATATTAAAGACACCATCCGCATCTTTTTTCATCTCGTGAGAAACAAAATCGCCATTTGTAAAAAGCATCAAATAAGCTTTTTCGCTAATTGGAGAATATAGATTGAAAGACGTACTTTTTAAAGTATAAATGGCACCATAATTTTTCTCTAAAATATTGTTGTTCATAGATTAATCTCGTAATTCTGATTGTTCACTCGATGTTACTGGACTGTTTGCAGTTTCTGAGCTAGGAGCATGCACTAAAACTTCGCACCCTCTGCTAGCAGAGACAGGTACTTCAGCGACAATTCCTTCACTTTGCAATCGAATCATAATCTTGCCAGCTTTGTTAAAGCCAATTGGCCAACTACGCTGAATTTTACTAATAGATGCAAATTGTTGGGTCATAACCCACTCCTTTATTGCTTGATATTGTCCTTCTTCATCATCGATTGCTCCATATTGACCATTCATAACAGCTCTAGAACCTTCATCTTTGGAATGATCAACCAAATCCATATAATTTTCATCATAATTTGTTTCATAATGTTCTTTTAAATAACCAACAATTCTAAAAAGTTCTTTATTTTGAACGTAGCACCCTTGCAAACGGACTAGTCCGTTTCTGCTAACTAATGGTGATTGAACTAACATGTCGCCTTTACCTAAAAGTTTTTCAGCACCACCTTCGCCTAAAATAACTGTGCTGTCAACAGAACTAGCTGTCACAAGAGCAACATGGGTTGGCAAATTTCCTTTAATAACACCAGTTATGACATTTGTGCTCGGACGTTGTGTAGAAATTAACAAGTGAATTCCGGCTGCACGAGCTTTCTGTGCGATGGAAACTACAGGCTGAGAAATCTCTTTGCATGTATCAACCAAATCAGCATATTCATCAAGAACAACAACAACATACGGAAGCTTATCTTTTCCATTCTCAAGTGCCCATTCATTGTATTGCTCTATGTTGCTTGAACCTTCTGCATTATAAAATAATGAATAACGATTATTCATCTCATCAACTAATTTTGAGAGCATAACCTTTGCCTGACTTGCCTGTGTGATGATTGGACATAATAAGTGTGGCATATCTCTATATTTGGTCATTTCAACTTGTTTTGGATCAACCAAAACTATTTTTAAATCATCGGGAGATACCCTCATAATTAATGTTGCAATAACCGAATGGATATATATTGATTTTCCACTACCAGTTGTACCAGCAACAAGTAAATGTGGAAATTCATTGAAGTTAGCTGAAATTACTTCACCAGAAATATCTTTACCAAAACCAACACAAAGAGGATTCTTTTTAACATCGGGCAGTGATTCAATAATTTCTTTAAAAGAAACTGTGGTTATTTTTGCGTTTGGAATTTCAAATCCAGAATAATAAGAGCCAGAAACAACCTGAACAAATCTTACAGGGACTCCCTTAAGTCTTCTTGATAAGTCTGGAACTAGATTTGAAACGTTTTTGCTAGACACATTGTTTTGATATTGAACATCATATCTAGTAACACTAGGACCGATAGTAAACCCTACACATTCAGCGCCTATTGCGAAATCATTAAAGAAAGCATTGATAACTTCTTTTCTTTCGTTGGCAACAGCAAGATTAGCCTCTAATTCTTGTGAAGTTTCGTATGTGACTAACAAATCAGTAGATGGAGGAATCCACTTAATTTTTTTCTTAACTTTGGGAGTTTCTTTTGAAATTTCGTTTAAAATAGGAGAGTTTTGCACTGGTTCTACGTTAATTTCTTCGTTTTTTGGAGAAATAAATTCTGGCTGAGCTGTAGCTAAAGACTCATTAATTACGTGATGTTCGACAATCTCTTCGGAAATAGGTTCTTCCTCAACTACATTGGTAGTCTCTTCACACTCGTTGACTGTTTCATCTTGCAATTCAAAAGAATTTTGCTCCTCGTAAAAATATGTATCAGAAGGTTCGTTGTTGTTACTAGTTTCAGTTTCAATTAAATCTTCAGAATTTTTCTTCATAGCGCTTGGAAGTTTTGCAATTTTAAATTCTTCATTTTCTCCATAATTAGATGAATTAAAAAGCATTGAAGAATTTGTCGATTGTGTATTTTCCTTAACTGTATCTAGTATTGGTTCACTAATATCTGTTTGAGAAGGATTTTCTAAAGAAATATCTTCTTCTCGTTCAATAATTGGGATAGTATCTTCCGGAACTATTTGAATTGATGGTTCTTCTGCCGCAAGGTCATTTAAATCTAATGGCTTCTCATTAAATGTATTATTTGTTGACTTATTCTTTTTAAGCCTGATGAACATTTCACTGAAAATAAAGGCAGCAATGCTAAGAGCAATAACAATTGAAGCAATTGTGTAACTAAAAATAATATGAATTCCATTGGTTAAACCAACTAGTGTTGCTCCAATAATTCCACCGCCAAATTGTAATTCAGTAAAAATATTGAGATATGTATTCGTTAAGTATTCAATTCTAATTTCTTTGAAAAATAAATTTATCGATGTTGAAATATCTGGGAATGAGCCATTTATCGAATAGCAAATGCATGAGGAAAGCATCGATGTTCCAATAAAAAACAATGCAATTCCCAAGTATTGAGACCAATTTCTCAATTTAAGAGATTTTCCTTTAATTATTAAAGCAAAGCCATCGACCAAAAAATATAGAAGAATCAAATAGGCAGGCATTCCAAAAATAAATAATAATGGGAAAAATAAAACTCTAGCAATGTAACCAACATTTAATGCTAAAACAGCAGATAATAAAATTAAAAATATACCCGTTATTACTTTCGTTGCTCTTTCAGAAATATGATGCGATCTTTTTCTTTCTTCTTGCATATTTACATTATACACGCACGCAAGCAATTACGCCATAAGAAAGAAAAAAAGCACAAATGTGCTTCTTACCTATTCTGCTTGAATAATTATTGGAATAACAAGAGGTTCTCGCCCGTTGTCCCTTTTAATATATTTTTTAGATCTATCTTTAATAGTTAATGCAGTTTGTTCAAAATTTAATGAGCCAGATTTCAATGTCGCTTCAACTTCCTCTACGTAAATTTGAGTCACGCTTTTTAGTAAAGGTTCAGCTTCTTTGACAAAAACAAACCCTCTCATTTGACAATCAGGACCAGCAATAATTGTTCGACTGCTTCTGGATATTGTTGAAGCAATAATTACAACTCCATCAATGCTCAAACGACTTCTTTCTTCAATGATGTCAGAGGCAACATTACTGATAGCACTTCCATCTAAAATTATAGGCGAAGTATCAACATTATTTTGTTCAGCAGTTTTTATTTTTACGTGTCTGTTTTCATCAAAGCTAACGCTCATCCCGTTATCAAGAACAAAAACATTGCTATGATTTAATCCTATATTCATTGACAATGCTAATTTTGCATTTGCCATGATTTGTGTAAAACTTCCTCTAACTGGGAGGTAATATTTAGGTTTTAAACAGGACAAAAAGAATTTTAAGTCATCTTGTCTTGCATGCATCGAAATTGTGTCTTTGTTTTTGAGCCATACAACTTGACAACCAGAGCGATATAAGTTATCCATACTATTTGTAGAAATAACTTCTAATGTTGGAGTCGCTAATGCAACGTTTATAAAGATGTCGTCTTTAGAAATTGATAGTCGTTTGTCTTCATTTTCACCCTTAGATAATAAAGAAATTTCTTGGTAAATATCTTTTCCTTTACCCAATAAAAGAACAACAGTATCTTCTTTTCTCACTCTGAGCAAGTCTTCTTTAGATAAAACATCATTCATGTTTAACCCAAATTCACTTAGTTTTGGAAATAAAGTCTCAACAGTTTTTCTTGTATATTCATTGTAAAAATAGAGTTTTTTATGAGAAACACTAACAAGATTTAATATTTCTTTAATTCTGAAGACATTTTGCCAGAAGCAGCATATAAATACTCTTTTATCATCTAAGAAAAATTTACTAATTTTATTAG
The DNA here is from genome assembly GCA_024408095.1 of Bacilli bacterium. Classification (GTDB taxonomy): domain Bacteria; phylum Bacillota_I; class Bacilli_A; order RFN20; family CAG-826; genus JAKSVI01. The sequence goes on along the minus strand of JAKSVI010000001.1, from coordinate 29,491 downwards.
TAACGCGATGTCTTGGAGCGCAATATCCATCTTTATTTGCAGCTTTACTTTCACTCATTAAAAGCAATGTTTCTTCTTCTGCTAATTTTTCAAGCTTTTTAACATTGAAATAAAAATCATTATCTCCAGATGTAAAATCAACAATAAAATCGCTTGTATAAACAATATTTCCTTGATCGGTATGGAAAACAACGCCAAAAGAATTACTTGAGTTATGGCAAGTTTGGAACAGATCAATTTTGTGATTAGAAATCAACAATGTATCATTTGGATTAACTACAACAAAGTTGAGGTTAACATTTAATTTGCTCATAATAGTCTGATATTTGATGATGCGCATAGTGTCTTCAGTTGTATATATTGGAGCGGGAACGCTTGAATAAATAAAACGTAATGCACCCATGTTTTCATCGTGACCATGAGTCATAAAATAAGCTCTTATTCTAGATTTATTTTCTTTTAAATAATTAAGGTTTGGAAGCATGGCATCAACACCTGGAATTGTTTTATCAGGTAAAGCAAAGCCACAATCAACGACAAAAATATCATCGTTAATTTCTATAATGTAGCAATCTCTACCATTTTCATCTAAGCCGCCTAGGCCCATAACATTAATACGATCCGCCATAAAAACCTCCAAAAAATTGAAAGATTATATAAATCTGTTCTAATTTTAACATTTATTTAAAATTATTTATATATTATTTAATATTTTTTGTAATTACTATATCTGCGCCAGTATTTAATACATTTTTTATGATTACATCACCAATATTTGTTGGTGCTTCAACAGATATTTTATCCATTTCTTTTATTATGGTGAAAATCAGTTCTTTTGGAACAGGAATAGACGTCTTAACTGATACTAAAGTGTCTTCTCTATTTTTAACCCTCACAGATGATGTAATCATACGTGTAGGATGGGTAACTTCGCTCTTGGCGTAAAGAGCTCCACGAGGGCAAGAATTACCTGTTACATTTAATTGATCATCAATAATTAAATGACATCCACGAGGACACACAATACATGTAAATTCCTTATTCATCTTTTCCCTCCAATGTAATCAAAATATCTTCAGTCAGATCATTTAATTTTTCGGCATCAACTTTTATCATAACCATCTCGCTTGGAATGAGAACTGGTTTAAAGATTTTCAATATCTCTTTATCGCCAGATTTTATTACAACATAAGCATTTTTAATTGGCTGCCTAACACGAAATTTAAATGTAACCTTTTCATTACAATTTTTGTCTAAATATTGAGGGATTACATAAGAAATTCCATTTTTTGGAGATATTTTTAATGAATTTGTCTCATTAAATGTTTCTAATAAAAATTTGCTTGCGCCAATTCCAGCGTTTCTACCTTCATCAGTAACAAAGTCAACTACATCATGAACATGCAAACAATTCCCACAAGCAAAAACACCTGGTATATTTGTCATCATGTTTTCATTTACGCACGGGCCTTTTGTTGATGACATTAAACATCCCATATTTTCTAAAAGAGAATTATATGGAACAAGGCCAACCGAAAGTATAAGTGTGTCACAATCAAATTCCATTTCAGTGTTAGGTATAATATTACGATTTTCATCAACTTTTGACAATATAACTTTTTCTACCCTACTTTTGCCAATAACCTTGCTTACGGTATGAGACAAATATAAAGGTATATTGTAATCATTTAAACATTGAGCGATGTTTCTATTTAAACCATTAGAATATGGCATAATTTCACTAACACACAAAACCTTTGCGCCTTCTAACGTCATTCTTCTGGCCATAATAAGCCCAATATCTCCACTGCCTAAAATAACGATTTTTTTGCCTGCAAGATAACCATGGATATTTAAATATTTTTGAGCAGTTCCAGCAGTTATAATACCGCTCGGTCTATCACCAGGTAGTTGGATAGCTCCAGCATTTCTTTCATAACAACCAACAGCGAAAATTATTGCGCGTGCTTTTAATAAAGTAATTCCACTTTTATTTGATAAAGTCACGACTTTTTCTTTAGAAACATCTAATACGAGTGTATTTAGTAAATATTTAATACCTAATGTTTCTACCTGATTTTCAAATCTAGATAAATATTCAGGTCCAGTTAATTCTTCTTTAAATTCTGTTAGACCAAACCCATTGTGGATACACTGATTTAAAATTCCACCAAGTTGTTTGTCTTTTTCAACTATTAAAATGTTTTTAACACCATGATTAAAAGCTTCAATAGCTGCTGCCATACCAGCGCTGCCACCACCAATTATAAGAAGATCAACATCAGTCATACTTATTCAATCTCCTTAACTTTATTCAGTAAGATTTCTGATCCATCTTTGTCCCATTTAATTTCTAAGGGAGAGACATTATAATGTTTAGCCAAAATCAATGTGACAGAAGGTGAGCAGAATCCACCTTGGCATAAGCCAAAACCTGCTCGAACGCGTCTTTTAACCCCTTTTACTGTTCGGGGTGGAACGCTTCTAGATAAAGTTTCTTTAATTTCTCCAAGAGAAACTTTTTCGCAACTACAAATAATCGTGCCAAAATCCGGATCTTTTTTAATTAAGTCGTTTCTATCTTTTTCGTTCATCGATGATAAATGATGATATTTCTTAATAAACGGATTGAAAGATGGATTAATTTCTAAATCAATTAATTTACTAATTAAATTATCGATTACATAATTGCTAATAGCAGGAGAAGAAACTAAACCAGGTGATTCTATACCTGCGACATTAATAAAATTCTTATATTTATTAGAGGATTCAATTATGAAATCATGTCTGGTTGTTGTGGGCCTAACGCCAGCAAAAACTCTTATCATTTGATTAAATTTTTGTTTAGCAATCGGCACTAAAGCACAAGCTTGTTCTTTTATGTTAGATAAAGTTGGTAAATCGGTAGAAACATCATTAGCATCCAATATTTCTTCACTGCTTGGCCCCATTAGAAAATTACCGCTTGTAGTCGGTGCTACCAAAATTCCTTTCCCTTTTATGCTTGGTAAAGGAAAAATAACATGATTTACTAATTTAGGTAAGAAATGATCGAATACAAAATATTCACCTTTTCTAGGAATCATTTTCCAATCAATTTCATCAACCATTTTGGCAATTTTATCAGCGTTGCAACCTGCAGCGTTGATTACTATTTTTGATTGGTATTCATGCTTATTTGTTTTAACAAAGAAAACATCATTCTTATTTGATATAGAAATTACTTCTTCGTCCAAAAATAATTGGACTCCATTATCGACAGCGTTTTCCATTAAATGAATAACTAAATTAAATGGGTCAATTATGCCAGCAGATTCTGCTAATAAAGCCCCTTTAGCTTCGTTTGATATATTTGGTTCTATTTTTTTAAGTTCGATAGAATCAATTAATCTTACATTGACACCATTTTCTTTACTTCTTGATTCTAGTTCTTTTAATAAAGGAAGTTGCTCATCTTCTAGTGCGACAGTCAATGACCCAATACGTTGAATTTTAACATCCAATTCGTCACATATTTGGTCAAACATTGGATTTCCTAAAACATTTAATTTTGCTTTTAATGAACCTGGTATAGGATCATAACCGCTATGAATAATTGCACTATTTGCACTGCTTGTAACATTGCCGACATCATTTTCTTTGTCTATTACAGCAACTTTTAATTTGTAGCGAGAAAGATCTCTTGCGAGCATTGATCCGGTAATTCCAGCGCCTATAATTAATATATCAAACATATAAAACCCTTATCATAATTATAAAATTATATTTTATTATACACAATAAAAAAGACCTCAATAGAAGGTCTTTTATATGATTAAATCAAACTTATTTATGGAACTTTCTCGGGCCCTTAATCGAACGATCAGGACGATCAGTGTGCTCCACTCTTGAAGGACGTTCTTCAAAATTATCTGGTTTTTCCATAAATTCTCTAGCAGATACTTTAACTTTGCCGTGATCATCAATTTCAACAACTCTAACTTTTAATTTGTCACCAATTTTGACAACATCGCTTGCTTTATTGATGTATCCCCAGCCTAATCTTGATACATGGCATAAGCCATCAACGTTTCCAAATAAATGCACAAACGCACCATAATCTTCTACTCTAACGACTTCTCCAACATAATCTTCGCCAACTTTAGCTTCTTTTACAATATCAAGAATCATCTGTTTTGCTTTGTTAATGGTATCGCGATTCATGTGGTATAAAGTGACTTGGCCATTATCTTCGATATCGATTTTGACATCATCGCATTTATCAATAATATCGTTAATGACTTTGCCGCCTGTACCGATAACTTCTCTAATTTTGTCTTCTTCAATGAAGAATGTGTCCATTTTCGGTGCGTATTTTCCGACATCTTTACGAGGTTCAGCAATAGCTGTTTTCATAACTTCACGTATTTTTGCACGAGCATCATGAGCTTGAGCTAAAGCTTCGCGTAAAACTTCTTTAGTAACACCTTTGATTTTGATATCCATTTGTAAAGCAGTGATACCTTTTTCAGTACCAGCAACTTTAAAGTCCATATCACCAAAGTGATCTTCTAAACCTTGAATATCAGTCAAAATTGTATATGGATGTTTCCCATCTAATGGACCAGAAGATATCAATCCCATTGCAATTCCACTGACCATAGCTTTAATAGGAACCCCAGCAGCCATAAGTGACATACATGAAGCACAAATAGAGGCTTGTGATGATGAACCATTTGATTCAACAACTTCTGCAACGGTTCTTATAGTATATGGGAATTCTTCAGCGCTAGGAATAACATAGCTTAAAGCTCTTTCTCCTAAAGCACCGTGACCAATTTCTCTACGTCCTGGTGAACCCATTTTTCCAACTTCACCAACTGAATAAGGTGGGAAATTATAATGATGCATCCAGTGACGTGTTTCCTCATCTGTCAAATTATCAATAATTTGTTCATCACTCTTAGCACCTAATGTTGTAACGGAAATAACCTGAGTTTGTCCACGTGTAAACATTGCTGAACCATGAGTGCGTGGTAATAAGTCAACTTGAGCATCCAATGGACGAATTTCATCAACTTTACGACCATCTGGTCTTATTTTTTCATCAGTGATTAATCTTCTTACCTCTTTAGCGACTAATTTTTCTAATGTTTCTTTGACCATTGAAACAGACTTTTGATGAGTTTTTTCGTCTTCGTATTTACGAGTGTCATAGTCATCAATAATTTCTTTTTCGATGGCATCTATTGCATCTTGTCTTTCTAATTTATCAAAGATAGAGATAGCTTTTACTAATCTAGCTTCCGCTCTTTCCGTGACATCTTTTTCAATAACTGGATCACAAACATATAAATCAATATGACGTTTTTCTTTACCAATTTCTTTAATTATTTTTTCTTGCCAGAGACATAATTTCTTAATAGCTTCATGTCCGAACATTAAGGCATCAAGCATATCTTCTTCAGAAACTTGATCTGCACCTGCTTCAACCATGTTGATGGCATCTTTTGTACCAGCAACAGCAAGATTTATATCAGATTTTGCTTTTTCTTCAACAGTTGGATTAATGATAAATTTGCCATCTACACGTCCAACATATACACCAGCAATAGGACCATCAAATGGTATATCTGAAATGCCTAATGCTAATGAAGAACCTAACATAGCTGTCATTTCTGGAGTGCAATCTAAGTCAACTGACATTACAGTATTAACAATTTGGACTTCATTACGGAATCCTTCAGAGAACATTGGTCTAATTGGTCTATCAATTAGTCTAGCAGTTAAAGTAGCGTGTTCTCCGGCTCTACCTTCTCTTCTTAAAAATGAACCTGGGATTTTACCAACTGCATATTGTTTTTCTTCATATCCTACTGTAAGTGGGAAGAAATCTCCTTCCTTTGGTAAATCTGAGGCACATGCGGTGGAAAGAACAACAGTTTCATTTAATCTAACAAGTACTGCACCATCGGCTTGCTTGGCAATCTCGCCAGCTTCAACGACGAATTTCTTTCCTTCGAATTCTAATTCGAATACTTTTTTCATTTCTTTTTTCCTCTTTTTAAATAACATACAAAAAGAATTATATCATGGATATATTTACTATGAAATAGGTATTTATATTGGCTATTTACTTAAATATTTTTCAATTTCTTTATTATTTAATAAAGTACAGTTATATACCTCTTGAAGATATTTAAAACCACTATCTCTATCTTCTTTGGTAAACGAGTTAGTGGCATCAGTAGCACAATACACTTTATATCCTGATTGATAAGCATCTGCTGCTGTATGTCTTACGCACATATGTGCGTGCAAACCACATAATATTATTTCATTAATTGCTAAGTCTCTTAAAAGAGAATCTAGTTCAGTTTGGAAAAATCCACTATATCTTCTTTTTGGAATAATATAATCTTTCTTGCTTACTTTTAATTCGGGTATTACTTCCGCACCTTTAGTGCCGCGAATAGCGTGTTTTCCCCAAATTTTTAATTCAGGATCGCTCATTAAATGAGAATCGTTGGTAAAAATTACAGGAACATCTTTATTTCTTGCTATTTTTAGTAAGTCCACGCAACCTTTAACTGTTGGTTTAACTCCATCAAAACCTAATGCACCGGTAACAAAGTCGTTGAGCATATCGACAACGATAACTGCTGTATGCTTTTTATTCAACATAATAAATATCAAACTCCTTAACAAAAGGCCACCGAAGTGGCCATTTATTACTTACGTAATCCTAATTCAACGATTAATTTTAAGTAAGCTTCACGATCAGTTCTAATTAAGTAATCAAGTAAGCTCCTACGTTGTCCAACAAGAATCATGAGTCCACGTTTGCTAGCAGCATCTTTGTGGTTGTTCTTGAGATGTTCAGTTAAAGCCTTAATTTGTTCAGTTAATAATGCAATTTGAACTTCAACAGAACCTGTGTCTTTTTCATTCTTGCCGTATTTTTTGACGATTTTGGCTTTTGTTTCTTTTGATAACGCCATGAATTTTTCCTCCTAAATCTTTCTTAACTTAGCTCCGGGGTAAACGTTGAGGATTCGTAGACCCTAGAAAAAAGTCGCTGAAATTATAATAAATGTTTACATTTTTTATTGCAAACACTTTTTTGCCAAAATTAAATCTTTATTTAATTGTTCCTTCAATTTATCTAAATTATCGAATTTAACAATATCACGTATTTTATCGATAAAATCGATAGAAATTTCTTTTCCATAAATGTTTTCATTAAAGTTGATAATGTGTACTTCGATGATTGGCTTTTTTAATTCCATGATACTTGGGTGAGTTGAAACGCATATAAGAGCTTTCTTTTTTTCACCCATAATATATGCATATCCAATATAAACGCCATCTTTTGGCATCACATATGGATCGGCTAGTTCTAAATTTGCAGTTGGAAAACCTATTGTAGTTCCGTTAGAATTACCATGAACAATCAAACCTGATATTCTATATGGCCTACCGAGCGACCGTTTTGCTTTTTTTATTTCTCCATCTTTAATAAAATTCTCTATTTTTCTTGAAGAAACTTTTTCATTATCTATTTCTAATAAAGGCACAATGTCAACATCAAAATAGGATGTTAATAATTCTGGTGTGCCCACGCCACCTTTTCCAAATGTAAAATCACTGCCCACCACTATTTTCTTAGGCGATAGAGACATTAAATAGTCATGTATGAAATCTAATGCCATAAGATTTGAAACATATTCATTAAAACGTATCACCAGCAAGGATTTGACAGACATTTTGTCAAAAATCTCAGCTTTATCGAATAATGTAGTGATCTCGTGATTGTTTTGTTTTTTGCCTAAGAAAATAGATGGAGAAATATCAAAAGTTAAGACGGAAACTTCATCTCCGTTTTCTTTGGCTTTTTTAATAAGTTCTTTATGCCCAAGATGGACACCATCAAAGAAACCTAAACAAAGCGTGGTATTTTCTGGTAATTTATGAATGTTTTTATGCTCAAGTTCAATAATATTTATATTCATTACCACAAACCTCGTTCACAGATAAATTTATCATCTTTTTCGCGTTTATAAACAGCGATTGCGTTATTGTTTTTATCAATAAATAAAATTTTATTACAATTATCGTTTTCTTTATAGATAAAAGGCAACCCGTTTTTAATTTTTTGTGTTCTATAATCATCAGTATGTATGTGTTTCATATCGACTAATAAATCTGAGACATTTAAAAGTTTTTCTTCAGACACATCACCAATTTTTATTGCGTCTGAGACATTTAAATTTTCAATACAAATTCTTCTTAAACTTTGCAAAAACCCTATATTTTTTAGTTTTTTTGCAATATCTTCCCCTAAAACTCTTATATATGTTCCTTTAGAAACTTTGACTCTAAATGAGATTTTATGGTCTGATAAATCAACTAGTTTTAAATCAAAAATTTCGATATTTCGTGGTTTTCTTTCGACCTCGATACCTTGCCTAGCGAGCTTATATAATTTTATTCCATTATGGTGTATGGCACTTGTCATTGGAGGTATTTGAGTAGATTTTCCAATCATTTTTTGAAACAATTCTAAAACTTGTTTTTTTGTAATTTTTTCTATCTTTTTTTCTTCTATAATTTCGCCAGTTTTATCACCCGTTGATGTTCGTTTACCAAGAACTAATGTTGCCTCATATTCTTTTGTATCTTCTTTAAAATAACTGAGCGCTTTTGTGCCTTTATCAACGCCTATTATCATTAAACCAGTAGCAAAAGGATCCAAAGTACCACAATGTCCAACTTTTTTGACGTTTAAAATTTTAGATATTTTATTGCAAACATCTCGAGACGTCCATGTTTCATCTTTATCAATTAAAAGTATGCCGTTCATAGTTTGATTTTATCTTACAAGATAATATAATTATTTACAATGAAAGCAATAAGAACTGTCTTAGCATGCCTAAGAAAAGCAGACCAAAAATATAATCTCATAAATCACGGAGATAAAATTGTTGTTGGATTATCTGGCGGTAAAGATAGTATGGCGCTTTGCTATGCACTTTCTTTATACCAAAAGTTTTCACACACTAATTTCATCATTCAGCCAGTAACACTTGATTTAGGATTTCCTGGTTTCGATTCTAAGCCTTTAGAAGAATTTTGTGAAAATATAGGCTTAAAGTTAATTGTTCACGATGCTCGTGATGTTTATAAGATACTGTCTATTCAACAAAAAGATCACAATCATCTTCCGTGTTCAATTTGCTCAAGAATGAAAAAAGCCGCAATTAATAAGGTAGCAATTGAATTAGGTTATAACAAAGTGGCTTTTGCTCATCATGCTGATGATGCAATAGAAACATTATTTATGAATGAAATTTATGGTGGAAGAGTCGCTACATTTTCGCCAAAAATGAAATTAGAAAGAGCTAATATCACATTTATTCGCCCACTTATATTAGTGAGAGAAAAAGAAATAATCTCCTTAATGAAAGAAGAAGGGCTTATTGCAATTCCTTCTCATTGTCCAAGTGATAAAGTTACAACCAGAGAGGACATTAAAGAATTACTTAAAACCATAAATAAAAAATATCCAACAAGTAAAGAAAACTTTTTAACCATGTTAGATAACTATGAAAGACATGATTTATGGGAAAAAGATATCGCACTACAAGTTTCGCAAGATAATCTATCATTAGTGCCTATTACATCACCAAATCAATATGTTGATTATATTAATATAAGAACTAATGTATTTACTAATGAGTTTGATATTCCATTTAAATATGAATTTGTTGTAGAAGAAGAAAAATGTGCAAAAGGGTTTTTAATAATTAAAGATGACCAGCCGATAGGCACGATTAGATATATTGAAAAAGAAAATGAAATTCAAATAGGAAGATTTGCTATTTTAAAAAAATATCGAGGTAAAGGATTAGGCAAACAATCATTAATATATTTTGCCCACTATTTATGGGGCATTTATAATCCTAAAACCATTTATTTAAACGCTATGGTTTCCGCTCAAAAGTTTTATGAAAAATGCGGATTTATTAAAACTGGCAGAAAATTTAAAGAAGCAAATATAGATCACGTAAAAATGATATATAAGGAAAAATAATGTGCAAATCGCGCATTATTTTTTTAATAATTCAGTTATTCTCTGCTCTTTTTTATATCCCTCATCAAGAACAAAGCTTATTTCTGGAACTCTTCTAGTATCTAATTTACTAGCGAGTTCGCTTCTTATATATCCTTTTGATTTTTCTAATACTTCCATTGATGGAACAATGTCTTCATCTTTAATAAAAGAGACATAAACTTTCGCATAGGAGAAATCACTAGACACTCTTACTTCAGGAATAGTAACAAATCCCAAATGAGGATCTTTTAAATCAAATTGAATAATTTCCGCTATATTCTTACGAATAATAGTCGCAATTCTTTCTTGTTTATTCGCCATCAGCTGATTCCACCATCAAATATCCTTCGATGATATCTCCTTCTTTGATGTCGTTATAATTTTCAATTAAAATTCCACATTCAAATCCTGCTTTGACTTCTTTAACAGAATCTTTTTCTCTTTGTAATGAGGCAATTTTGCCTTCATAAACCACTACGCCTTCTCTTAAAAGGCGAATTAAGGAATTAGCTTTAATGCTGCCATCAATAACCATTGACCCTGCAATTGTGCCTAATTTAGAAACTTTAAATAATTTTCTAATTTCTGCTTGTCCTGTAACTTCTTCCTTTAATGTTGGAGCAAGCATACCTTTCATGGCGGCTTGAATTTCTTCTATTAAAGCGTAAATAATACGATGCAATCTTATATCAACTTTTTCTTCTAAAGCTTTGGCTCTAGTTTTTGCATCTGGTCTAACATTAAAACCATAAATAATTGCCTTACTAGCTGTAGCTAACAAAACATCACTTTCAGTGATAGCTCCACTAGTAGCACGAACAATATTAATCTTTATATCATCCGTAGAAAGTTTTTCTAACGATGCTTTGACCGCTTCTGCACTACCAGTGCTATCAGCTTTAACAATAAGATTAATGTTTTGTATAGAACCTTCTTTTGCTTTATTCATCAAATCTTCTAATGATGCCGCGCTAGATTTATTTTGTTCTTTTTCATTTTTTAATAATTTTCGCTTCTCAGCGATAGAACGAGCTTCACTTTCAAGTGAAAAGGCCATAAATTTATCGCCCGCTTGAGGAACTTCTGTTAATCCAATTACTGAAACTGGAGTGCTAGGAGAAGCATCTTGTAAAGTCTTTTTGTATTCATTAGTCATTCTTCTGGCTTTTCCATAAGAAGAGCCAACAACTAAGAAATCTCCTTCTTTTAAAGTACCATTTTGAATCAATAAAGTTGCTTTAGGGCCTTCATTTTTATCAAGTTGGGCCTCTAAAACTGTTCCTAAAGCATATCGATCAGGATTAGCTTTAAGTTCTTTCATTTCAGCAACTAAAATAATGGCATCGAGTAAGGCGTTTATGTTTGTTTTCTGCTTAGCAGAAATTTCCACGCATATAGCGTCACCGCCATAATCTTCTGGGACTACTTCATGAGCCATCAATTCGTTTTTAACTCGTGAAGAATCAGCACCTGGTTTATCAATTTTGTTAATAGCAATAATGATTGGCACATTAGCGGCTTTTGCGTGGTCAATTGCCTCAATTGTTTGAGGCATAACACCATCATCAGCAGCGACAACTAGCACAACAATGTCTGTAACAGAAGCTCCACGACTTCTCATTGCAGTAAACGCTTCGTGGCCTGGAGTATCAATAAAAGTAATTTTTTTGCCATTAACTTCTTTTTGGTAGGCACCTATTTCTTGAGAAATGCCGCCTACTTCACCTTCAACTAAATTAGAATTTCTAATGGCATCAATTAAAGTCGTTTTACCATGGTCAACGTGGCCCATAATTGTAACAACAGGAGGTCTTTCTTTTAATTTTGATGGATCATCCTTAATTTCAACTTCTTCGAAGTTTTCGGCAGCGACAATATGTTTTTTCTCAAAATCATATCCAAATTCAAGGCAGATTGTACCGATTAATTCATCGTCTAATATTGAATTAATGGTCACCATCTTCTTTTGCATGAATAAATATTTAATAATGTCGCTAGGAGAAATATTTAGGGCTTTAGCAAGATCATTAACTGAAATTGCGCCAGTATAAACAAACACGCCACCGTTAACTTTGGTTCTAACTTTATTAGCGTTAACTTTTGTAGAAACGTTTGTTTCACGTTCGTTATTCATCATTTTTTTACCCATAATATCGCCTTCTTTCTTTTATTAATTTTTAAAAATCTAAAATAAATGGTTATTTTTGGTCGTAATAATCATCGTATTCATCGTAATCGACATCATCTTCTTCGTCGTTAAGATCGTCGTTTTCGTTTTCTTCTTCTTCCATTTGTTTGAGTTCTTCTTCGGTGTAAATGGACATGAAGGTTTTTGGATCAGCAGCTTTAGTGGCTGGAGCTTCTTCAACTTCAGTTTCAGCTTCTTCTTTCTTTTTATTTTTACGACTTGTAGTTTTATTTGCTTGTTTTTTGTTGTCATTTTCTAATGATTTTTCTAAATCTTCAAGAGTTGTAGTTGTTTTAACAGTCTCTTTTGGAGCAACTTTAACTTCAGTTTCTTTAACTTCAGTTTCTTTAACTTCTTCAACAACTTCATCTTCTTCATTAACTTCTGGAGAAATTGTGGTAGCTTCTTCCATTTCAACTTTTTCTCTTAATGATTCATCAAAATCATTGGTTTCGTCTTCGTAATTTCTAGCTTGTGGGGCTACATAACCACTTGGAAGACCTGGTAAAACATCTGATATAGCAGCAGCTTTTTCATATGCTTCTTGTTGAATTTGCATAGCTTTTTTATTTCTAGCTTCAATTTCTTCTGCTTGAAGTTGTTCGAATGAAAGATATTCAAATCCTTCATTTAAAGCGTCAGTTTCAATTTTGATATCAATATTATATCCAGTAAGTTTGACAGCTAAACGGACATTTACACCTTTTCTACCGATTGCTAAAGATAAGGAGTCATCTTTAACAACAACGGTTGCGCTTTTTGTTTCCTCATTTAATGAAATGCCAACTACACGAGCAGGTTTTAAAGCTTCCATGATATATAAGCCAATATTATCGCTATAAGCGATGATATCGATCTTTTCTTTGCTTTGTCCGTTTCCTAGTTGTCCAACAATCTTTTGAATTCTGCTTCCATTAGGACCAATGCAAGCTCCGGCAGGGTCAACGTTTGGGTCGTTGCTATATACAGCGACTTTGCTTCTTTCTCCTGCTTCTCTAGCAATAGACTTAATAATGATTGTGCCATCATAGATTTCATGAATGTCTTCATTCATTAAACATTTCAAAAAACCCTCACCCGCACGGGTAACAACTATATGAGCATTTTTAGAAGCGCTATCAACGTCATTAACGTAAAGTTTTATTGTATCACCAGTAATGTAACGTTCATCGCCAATCATTTCTTTTTTGGGTAAGAATACAGATGTTCTACCAATATTTACTGAACAGCCTCTTTCATCGCATGTTTCGACTCTTCCACTGATGATTGTTCCAATTTTATCTTGGAATAATTGATAAAGAACTTCTTTTTCAGCTTCAGCAAATTTTTGTCTTAAGATGGATTTAATAGACATAGCAGTTGCTTTTCTTAATTGATCAATAGAAGCGTAAATTGGGAATTCATCTCCGTCTTTATATTTCTTATCAACCTTTTTAGCGTCTTCTTCACTAATCTCTAAGAAATCATCTTCAACATCTTTTTTGACGATTTTTACTTGATACATCTCTAAAATGCCTTTTTCAAGGTCAAGATTTACTCTGACATCAGCATCATCTCCGCCAAGTTCTTTTTTATAACCCTTGATCATCGATTCTTTTAATGCTTCAATAACTCTTTCTCTTGAAATTCCATTGTTGACTTCAATAGCATCAAGGGCACTATTGAATTCACTTACGTTAATAGCCATAATTCACTCCTTAAAATTTAATCGCTAAACGAATTTTGTATATATTATTTAATAATATAACCAATTTAATAACTCTGGTTTTCTTTCTAGTTTCAATAATTAATTCCTTTTCATTGACTTCTCTAATATATCCTTCATAGATATTTTCACCATTAATTGCATTAATTAAATGAATATTTATATAGGAATCAATATATTGCGAGAGTTCATTTATTTCTAAAGGCTTCTCCGCTCCTAAACTAGAAATATCTAAAATATATGAATCATTAGAAATATCAATTTCATCTAAATATGAAGAAATTTTGCCAGTTAAATCGACAATGTCATCCATATTAATTGGCTTTACTCGATCAACAACAATGCTTAAAACATTATTGCCTTTTTCTCTTTTAAGAGAAAGGCTATATAGTTTATAACCTAAACTACTTAATTTTTCTTCTAAAGATGATTTGATTAATTCTATATTCATATCTTTTATAAAACAAAGAGTGGCCGTCAAGCCACTCTTGTTCAGAGTTTAGCATCAATTTCTTGATGCTTTATAAATATAGCAACTATATTTAAATAATACAACATATTTTTTTATTAAATATAATATCTCCATATAAAAAAGCGGGAAAATCCCGCTTTAATAATTCTTATAGGTTTAAGATTAATACATTACGCCATCAACTGAAACGCTAACGGTTGAAATTGTATTTTCGGCGCCAACTAACATTTTAATATAGTCGCTAGCACCACTAATTCTTACCCACCAATTAGCCATAGCAGTATCTTGAGCGACGGCAAAGTTATTAACTTCAGCGTTTAAAATTGTAACATTGTACATACATCCACGAGAATCGATAGCAATAGCTGGTTTATTGTTAGTATTATCAACAGGAGCGTTAAAAACGCAATCTTTCACTAAAACACTGATGGTTTGAGAAGGATTTGAACTTTCATTATAAATTTTTAAGGCTTTTCCCAATCCATTAAATGTGCAACCAACAAATTCAGCATTGCCATAAGCCCAAATATTATAATCATAAACGGCCATATTGAATGTGCAATTTACAAATTTTTGGAGTCCATATGTTGTAAGTCTACCATCAAAAACGCAATTTTCGAACAACCCGTCATTCGTAAATCCATGGTAATTTGTATTACCAATTTTTTCAAATGACAAATTTTTAATTGTAGCATTATTTGGTGCCAACATACCTTCTGAGGTATCGACTCTATTACCATTTCCGTCGAGAGTAATACCATTTTTTAAATTAGGAAGAGTAATTAAACCTTCGACTTCTGGAAGAACAAGTTTATCGCCTGGAACTGAATTTGCCAAAGCAGATGAAACAGCTTCTTTAACTGATTGACCTGGATTCACAACGACAGGTTGGATTTTGTTAATAACAACATTTTCAGCTGCGCTAGGATCGTATTCAACATTTCCTACGACAGGTCTAACATCTTTCATGTCTGAATATCCTTCAGGATTTTCAGTCATGTCGCAAAGAATATTGATGTTTTTAGCGGTATTTCCACTTATATCATAAGAACCTGATGTCTTATATGCTCCGCCTAAAACACTGCCAACTTGTCTATAACCAGTAACTTTTGAGTCAAGTGCAGCACAATTTTTAACAGATCCTGTTCCTTCTTCAACAGAAAGACGGCCAACAACAGCGCCAACCTTGTCTCCATCATCATTATTTTTTACTTTAGAAATAACTTCAGCGTTTTTAACTGTGCAACCTTCAACGTCAGCATAATATACGAGACCCGCAATTGTTCCAACAGCGTTGATGCCTTCAACTTTAGCGCCATTAACTGTTAAATTTTTGACAGTGCCGCGTGAAGTGAGTTCACCAAATAAACCAACTTTCTTTTCTCCTTTAATGTTAACGTTTGAAATTGTTTTACCATTTCCATCAAAAGTGCCTGTAAATTTTGTAATTGGTGACATTAATTCGTTTTGAAGATCAATGTCATTCATTAATACAACATCAGCATCCATTAATAATCCTTGAGTTGCATATTTTGAGAATAATTTATAATCATTTGCATTATAAATAGTAACAAAGCCTTCAGGTACATCAACTACATGAGCGTTACCTTGGACTGCTTCAATACTAAATTTCATGGAGCATGTCTTTTCTTGATATTTGTTATCATTTGATCCATCATCATCAGTATTTGGAAGTTCTGCTACAACGTGGACTGTTTTTTCACCAGTTGGTAATGTATCCCATTTGGTATATTTTGTGATTCCATCAAATTTTTGTCCATCTAAAGTAACATTTAATCCAGCAAATAAACCATCATCTTCGGTAACTTGATAGATGTATCTACCTTTAACCTCAACATTGCTGAGATTTTTTGTGACAAGGTCGAATTCAACTTTGTCCATTGGTACAATTCGATCAAGAGTTAATGTGCCATCTGAAAGAGTAGCTGTACCACCAACACTAAATTTACCTAATTCTTCTGTTGGAACAATGTCATATGAACTAGTTGTGTCATTCCATTTTCCTGAATAGGTTTGAAAATTTTCAATTCTTGATTCTACTTTTACTTTACCAGCAGTAATAATAACATTAGATTCTGCCTTGCTAGTAAAAAGAGCGTATGTCGCACCGACGGCGGCAGTTCCGCAAGCAATAATAGCCGCAATTGAAGGGGCTATAAGTTTAAATATAGGGTTCTTTTTCATTTTTTACCTCCCTTTGTGCATATGATAATATCGCATATATGTGTGATATGCAATATATTTCGATAATATCAATAAAAATGAATTAAAAAAGATTCTCGTACAAGCAAGAATCTATTATGTTTTTCACTTTTTTATATTATTTTTTTTGTATTGGTTATATCTAAAAACCAGCCTTAAAGGCTGGCTGAATAGATATTTAATAATAAGAACTAATGTAGAGGGTTAACGTAGATGCTTCCATCTGAGCAATTAACTACGTTTGTACCGCTTTTAACAAGCCAGTTACTTCCTCTTATAATAAGTCTCCATTCTTTTTTAGTTCCTTGATAATTAACGGAAGTTAGTTTTGGAGTATTAAAGAAGCAGTTGTATCCAATCTTTTTTACTGAGGTTGGAATAGAAACAATTTGAAGATTAACACAGTTAGCAAATGCTCCAGCTCCTAATTCATTAACTCCAAGCGGAATGTGGGCGGTCAATAAATCAGCGTTTTGACTGAATGCATGTCCACCAATAAATTTGATATTCTGTGGAACATCTTGAATAACCTTAACTGGTTGTTCAATAATTTGAACTTGACATTCTTTAACTGGTGCTTCTTGAGTGGAGCGATCTTCTTCTTTAACATAGCTAACTTGTTGCGGAACACTTGTTGTTACACCTGGCATCATGTTTTGAATAATAATAGGTGCAACGGCTTGAGTGCTATTTTTTTGGATTTTGAGATTTCTTTCAACCTCTTTAATAGATATTCTATTATTAAATCCAGCGCAGAAAGCGATTGTTAATAAGATAGAGATGAGTAATGATCCTCCAGCATAAACATAGCTGAACCAGTTAGTTACAGTTATAGCGCTACCACTTTTTTGATTTAAATCAATCATTAAGAATAATGGGAATCCCATAATTAATAAATGGAATACTGTTCCCCACCAAGATAAGACATATGGAGCACCATAATGTTTTAATCTGCCGCCAATTTCTAAGCAAAGCATTAAGATGAATTCGACAAAAGCAAAAACACCTAATATACATAAGCACACGGCTGCAGCGATAATGCATGGCTTATACGCTAATGCAATATTAGTGTAAACACCACCAGCTTGACTCAAGAAGTTATACAATATGTCTTCTTGAAAACCAAAAGCCATCTTAAACATGTCTAATCCAGTGACTGTCGAGACACCATTAGTGGCCGCGAAAAGGAGTTCGTTGTTTACTTTGTAAATTGGAAAGAAGAGCATAATGACGGGAATTGCAGCCAAAAGTAAACACATGAAACCACTGAAAATTCCAGCACCACTATAAGGATAGAGTACTTTGACTCCATCGATCTCTTTTATGCGATTTTTCATACTGTGATTATTATATATGCCTAAATATATAAAAATAAATAGTTATTTTTTATTTGACCTTCCCTTTTTTATTTTATTTAGTCTTAATTTTCATATAAATTTCGCGAACTGACAAACTGCATTGTGTAGTTTCTTTTTGCTATTGGTAAAAATACAAAATATTTCTTAAATACCGCCGATGAAAAGAAAAAAGGATTCCCCAATGCTGTTTAGGGAACCTATTTTATTGCATTTAATCTGCCAAATTTTGTTTTCGACTATAAAGTTGCATTTAGTTTTTCAATTCGCGTTTAGATTTAAATTGAATTATATTTAAATGTCAAAAAACAATCACTATAAAATAATTGAAACACTTTTAACTTAAATTAATGGATTAAAATAAATTTGATCAAGTGAGGTTTTGCCAGACTTATCAATTGTTAATTCAGTATAACCGCAACGGGTTCCATCATCTTTCCAATAGGATCCCTCGCCTGTTTTTAAAGAATAAGTAAGTCTCACACCTTTATAAAGTAAACTAAAATCATTCAAATGATCATGACCACAAATAATATTTTTAGTGCTGCCAAGTGATAAAACGCTTTCAAAAAGACCATATTGTTCAATCGAACCACAACATTGTTCACCCATATTACATTGACCAATAGGTGCACATGCAGCGATTGCTGCTGTGTCACTTTTATTTTTAGCGTCTTGATATTGCTCATATGCTTTAACAAACTCTAAAGGTGGGATATGGCATATTAATGATGTATCACAGCCAAGTTCATTAACAGTACTTTCATACCAATCAATTTGATTGCCATGTAATCCATCCCAACCTTGTGAATCACAATATGTTGTTTGGCCTTTATAACTTCCGTATTTAACACCTGAAATTGGATTTTTAACATATTCAACTAATGAATCATCAATTGTTGAATGTTTGTTTCCAGTATCCATCATAATGAATCCATGAACAAGCTCATCGCTAGAATTCTTAATTTTAATCGTGTAATTTCCTTGTGATGCTAAACTGTCAGGTCCTTTTTCAATATAACCATACTTCGATTGTGCAATTCTTGTTTCCATTGAATTGTAATTCAAAAATTGATGATCATGATTTCCTTGAACAAAGAAATATGGAATTTCAAATTGGTCTAAATAATCTAATAAGTAACCTAATTGAGTCAAATTTCCCGCAACATCACCCGAAAACAACATGATGTCTGGATTGGAATGTTCAACACCATATTTAATTGTTTTTCCAGTGGTTCCTGTTTCACTTATCATAGATTGATCAGTCACATGAACATCAGTAAAGTTAGCTACAACAAAATCATCATCATTCATCTTAAATTCTGTAGTTTTAACAAATGGTTCATCACCACCATTAACTTTAAAATTGGCAATCTTAAAACTGCGTTTAACGTATTCAAAGTAAATTAATTTTAATGTCTCATTATCATTGCCTTGTGCACCATCATTTAATACAAACTTATTAAGTGGTATGCTCACTCTATACCATCCATCTGTAATATCTACAAAATGACAAATAGTATTATCTTCAGATGTCTTACCTGTAAGATGAATAGATTTCGTTCCAAAGTCAATATGATAATAGTCGGTGAGTCTATCCCAACTGCCTTGTCTTTGAGATTCAGGAAGATTTAAATTGGTTCCAAAAAGTGCAAATCTGGTTGTTTCCCCTTCTTCTCCTTTTTTCTTACCATAAACTAAAGGTTTAATATCAAATTGAAGGACATTTCCTTCTGCATGCCAATCTTTTAAACCGGCTTCACCAATGAAATTATTCTTTTCTAATGCAATATTTTCATCAATTTGAATAGCATTCTCATGACCTGGTTTTTTGTCATCATCAGGATTTTCAACTATGTTAAATGTAAATTCTTTGCTTCCTTTGTACTTATGAGCACCCTTGCCAGAAGGTAAAATCGTTCCCTTTGCAATGCCTGCATTAAAATTATTTTCAAAAACAATATAGAAATCATCTGCAAAAACAAGATTGGTTTCATTAAGAGAAACTGTAGGTGTTGGCCTTATAGGAAGGCCGCGATCAACAAATTTATCATCAACTTTTCCTACGACTGCATTTGCTAAATCGGCCTGATTTGTTTCTGTAATTTTTTCCATTTCATAGCGGAAATTTGTAATTTTAAAATCTCCAATAATACTATTGAAATAAACTAGTCTAGCAGTTTCGCTTCCATAAGCTTCTTCACCACCAGCTAAATTCAAATCAATTTTCGTTAAATCAAGTTCGTATGAATATTTAGAACCAGAAATTTTTGTTAATCTACCAAAATCTACTGTAGGATTCGAACCACCAACAATATCAACATTTGTTGTTAATCTATTCCATTCACCAAGTCTAGTTTTTTCATCTTGATTTGGTCTATATTTATTTGTTCCTTCAATATTAAATTTAAGGCTTCCAGATTTTGGAATTTCTATATCAAAGCATAGCTTTCCACCAGAAAATCTCCAATTAGGTAATGTATCTGGATGAATAACATAATCACCCATTTTAGAGCTCGTTCCTGTTAATTTCATTTCAAGGTCAAGAACTTTAGAATATTTAAGCGATTTTGTTTCATCACTAAATGTAACAACTGAACCGCCAATTTCGGCAAAATTAGTAAAATTATCACCTTGAGATGATTTCATCGAATAACCAAGTGTAATTCCATCTTTAACGGTATAATAAGCGTTTTCGTGATCGTGGCCACAAACTACCATATCAGTCGATCCAAGTTCTTTCATAGATTCGAAAAGTAATCTAGTTCCGCTTGCCAAATCACATGGATTTCTACTTATTGAACCAACAATATTAGAATATTCACATTGTCTAGACTTTTCATACTCATCACCATATTGCGATAAAGCTATATGTGAGAAGAATGTGGATGGAACAAGTTTTCCATCATTCTTTCCCTTAGAATAATCGATGATTTGTCTATAGAATGTATCGTGAGCATCAGATAAACCGCTTAATCTAGAATCAAAGAAGATAAGTGTTTGAACAGGTTTTCCTGTTGTTTCATCCTCAACGGTTACAAAATAATTACCCTTGCCAGGAACTTCAGATGGTCCATATGTAAATAAACAGTTCTCAGCTTCAGAATACCAACTTGCAAGTTCACTACTTGTTGTTGTTTTAGCGGATTGATAGCCAGTTTGGTAGTCTTCATAATCATGGTTGCCAAATATTGGCGCCCATGGAATATCATAGCTATCAACTTGGCTAATGAATTTCTTAGCATTAACTACTGAGTTATATGTTTTATCATCATTAAGTAAATCACCTAAAAATGTAATCATATCTGGTTTTTCTCTTTCAACAAGAGTCTCAATAACATGTTCTGCAACAGAATAATCTTCTCCATCATGTAATTGAATATCGGTAAAATTTAGGATTTTAAAATCTTGATTTGATTTTTTAATTATTGTTTTTTCATATACTCTAAGTCCTGAATCGACAAATATTGCAGTATAAGTTCCAGATTCAGAAGCTATGAATGTGTAAGTAGTATCTGTTGAAACAATGTCGCCTTTATACATCCATCTAACAAATGTTTTTCCTTGTTGAGGAGTTGCAATTATAGTAACACTGTCTCCAACATCATAAGTTCCACTACCTGTTCCGCCTTCAACAATAATATTAACTTTTACTGGTTTTTCTTCATCTTCAAAATGGGCAATATAAACGCCATCATCGTTAGCAGTAAATGTATATGTCATTAGAGTCGAAACTAATTGATTATCTTTCATCCAGCCAATAAATATTTTCCCTTGTTGAGGCAAAGTAGAAATAGTTATTGACTTACCTTTTTCATAAATACCTGTTCCAGAGCCGTTAATAACTGTAATTGATACTTTTTCGGTTTCTTTTTGCTCAGTGTTACTAGGGCTACAAGAAGTTAAAACCATACCAAAAATAGTTAATCCGATAATTGACAATATTAATCCTTTTTTCATTAAAATTCCTCTTACTATTACTTTTATTATTAAACACAGTTGAAAAAATGTAAATATCTTGTAATTTTTGAATCCTCCTTTTTCAAATCTTTCATAATTTTTTTATGATTAAATTGTTAGGAATCCTTTATATTCTTTGATTTTTACGTGTTTTCGTTTATTTTTTCTTTGAAAAATCCGAATTCAAAAAATTCATAGTTATAAATTGTGAAAGACGCGAAAAAGGGGAACTCAAATTATTTTTTAATTAAACCATGTTCAACAGCTTTTTTGTAAAGCACTTCTGATAGTTCTGAGTTCTTGTCCGCTACAATACCATTTTTCGTATATATGGAAAGTTCTAATAAGCATAACGGATCGTTATATTGACTCCCCATAAGAAAATATTGATATGCTTTTTTATGATTTATATCTGTTCCAATCCCTTTTTGATAATATCTACCTAATTCATAACATAATTTTGGTTCCAATATATCTAGTTCTTTATTTATATCAAAAGCTTTATTTAAGAAAGCAAATGAAAGTTGGTTGTCTTTATTAAAATAAAGTTTTGATAATAGATATGCACTTTTGTAGTGATTATGAAGCAATACGTTATTTTTCAAAAGAGTATATGCTTCAGTATTGTTATTATCTTTTTTTATTAATAATAAGGATAAATTATATATACTAGATGGATCGTTCTTTGAAACTCCTAATCGATAATATTCTTCAGCTTTTTCTAAATCAACTTTTACTCCAAGCCCTTTTTCATATAAATAACCCTTTTTATGAAACGCAATATCTGAATGATAAAAGATAGCTAAATCAATATATTTGTGAGCTAAAGAAAAATCACCATCTTTTAAAGCCAAATCGTATAAAGATAGTATTGAATTTATATCGCCAATTAGCGCTTTTTCTTTTAAATAACTTAATTCATCAATTACCATATAATAGATTATAATCTATTATATTTATAAAGTAAATTTTTATTTACTTTATTTTAAAAATGGCGGTAACATCCAAGGGGCAAAGGCATTAATCATACCTTTGGAAAATATAAATATCCCAATACAAACTAACAAAATGCCGCCAATTAGTTCAGCCTTCTTCCCGATATGAGATCCAATAGTTTTACCTATAATTAGACCGATAATGCACAAAATAAAAGTGATACCAAAAATAATTGCAGCGGTAACAGACATTTGAGCAAAATTATAATTTGAGGTTGTTAGTCCAACACTTAATGCATCAATAGATGTGGCAATAGCCTGAATGAATAAGGCTATAACAAAACTATGTTTAGAATTGTTAATTGTTACAACCTCTTCTTCACTATTTCTGTTTTTGATAAATGTAAAAATCATCTTACCACCTATAAATCCTAAAGCTAATAATGCTAAACAAGGAACTATGTAGGTTGCGAAAACATTAAAAGAATCAGCTAAATAATATACGCATACCCAACCGATTAATGGCATGATGGCTTGGAATAAGCCAAAAGTAAGAGCAATAATAAATGCCCTTGATTTTTTCATATGTGGTTCATTAAAGGCGTTTGCGATAGAAACACTAAAAGCGTCCATTGCAAGAGCAATTCCTAATAAAGAAGCCTGTATAAATAAAGAAGGAGTCCAAATCATATTATTTGATTAACTCCTCTAATGTATTAATTTTAGGTTCTTTATATTCTGGATATTCATTCATTCTTTCTACCAGAACATAATCAACTTCGGCCCGTTTGCCACATATCGTATCATTAATCGCGTCACCTATATAAATAACATCCTTTTTATCACCTTTGTAGTTTAATGCTTTTAACACATTAAGTACAGGTTCAGGATCAGGCTTATGTTTTTCGCATTCCATATTTCCGATAATAACATCGAATAAATTTGGATCGACATTTAAGGCTTTTAATCCTTCAATAACATGCTCTTTTTTATTTGATGTCGATATAGCAAGAATTGCGCCATTATTTTTTAATGTTTTTAATACATTTATTGTTTCTGGATAAATAGTTGTGCCTATTAATGAGTTGGGCGAATCAACTTCTCGAATAATCGCATTAGCGAATTTATTCATCATATTTTCTTCTAATTTGCCACCCATTAATTTATATCCATCCACCAAAGAAATACGTGATAACATCACTTCGTCTCCTGGTTTTATTTGAATGCCAATTTCTCTATAAGATATGTCGAAAATATTATATAAACTCTTAAAAGAGTTAACTAAGGTTCCATCATAGTCAAAAATATATAAATCGTATTTTTTCATTAGGTTTATTATAATCAAATTTAAAAATATGGCAAATAAATTTGCTATTATTTTCCAAAAGCTTCAAATTAAAGCATTGGTAAGAAAATATTAACAATAGAAATAACAATTCTCATGAAGAAGTTCAAATATAATTTTTTAAGATTCACTTCTTCAGAAATTTTAATTGTGTCAAAGAAATCTTTTTCAATATCTTTAACAGCTTTTGAGCCATATAAATTAGCTCCACATTCAAAATGGTGTGTTAAACTACGGTAATCAAGGTTGATTGTGCCAACAAAGGCTACTTTGCTATCAACAATCATCTCTTTAGCGTGTAAGAAGCCTGGAGTATATTCATATACTTTTACGCCAGCTTCCATTAATGTTTCATAATTTGATCTGGTGACCGCAAAAACAACTTTCTTATCAGGAACGTGTGGGGTAATTAACCTTACATCTACGCCTCTAATAGCAGCGTTTCTAACAGCGGTTAATAAAGCGTTATCGCAAATTAAATATGGAGTGGTTATATAAAGAGACTTTGTTGCACTACCAATCATATTCAAATAGTTATTTTCGCCAATATTTTCTTCATAGAATGGTTTTGGTCCATCAACAAATGGTTGTACATAACCTGGCTCATTAAATTTGCTTGATTTTATATTAAAAATGGATCTGTAATCACTTAAAGGACGTTTTTTATGAGAATCAAAGGATAATAAAAAGTTGAATAAAAGGACTTTAACAGCCTCTCCTTCAATTTTTAATCCAGTATCTTTCCAAGATGAGCCAAAAGGATGTTCAACGTTAATATATTCATCACCTAAATTAACACCACCTGTAAAGCCAACTTTACCATCAATAACAAGAATCTTTCTATGATCTCTGTTATTAACTTTGCCAGTTGAAAAGAAGGATAATTTATTAAATCTTTGACATTTGATTCCGTTTTTCTCTAAGTTTTTAGCAAATGCGATTGGGGTGGTTGAGCTGCCCATATCATCATACATAACTCTAACATCTAAACCTTCTTTGGCTTTTTTAAGTAAGACATTCACTATTCTGTCCCACATGACACCTGGTTTAATGATAAAGAATTGTAAATAGATATATCTTTTTGCTTTTTCCATTTCTGGAATCATTGCGTCCCAATAATCTTCTCCCATTGGGTAGAAAGTAACTCTATTATCAAAAGTTCCTTCATGTTCTGCAACTTTTGATAAATATGTGCTTATTCCAAAATAAGGATCAAGTTCGCCATTATTTTTTCTACTAGAAATAGCTTCTTGTGGCAAATATTTATAGCATTCGTCACATATTTTCATCATTTTCTTATAATCTCTCTTCTTTATTTGAGGATTAGCGTAGAACCAATATAAGAAAAGAGTGAAAAATGGTAAAGGAATAACAAGTACCAACCAAGGTATTTTGTATTCTGATTTCATTTTGCTATTTATTATTTTGAAGAATAAGAAAATTGCTAATAAGATAAAGATTAAATAAAAGCTATATACAAATGCATATTCATTAGCAAATATCAAAATAACAACAATCAATGCTATTTGGAGCAAAAAAGACAAAATAACAAAGAATAAACGCGAAAATAATGCTCTAAATATTTTCATAATAACTAACTCTCCTTTTGTTCATTTTTGTGATATTTAACACTCATCAATATTCTTTTTATAACGGGTGTCAATAATACTGTTGAACCGAATTCAATCGCGAAATTAATTGTGACGAATAAAGTTACTAATTGTTGGAACGAGCCTTGATAAAATACTAAGCTTCCTAATATAAATAACGAAGTATTTAATATCGGAACAGTTAATGAAGAAACAATGGCTCCAACTAATTCATTTTTCTTAGCGATTAATTTATATAATATGGCACTGATTAATCCAGCTAGACCACCTTTAAATAAACAAATAATTACTGTTCCAAAAGCGTTAACCGCCATAAAAGTCGCTGTGGAAGGGGCGAATAGCAAGAATGCTCCGCCAATAAAACCTACTAAAAAACCAGCTACAGGTCCAAATACAATACCCGCTAGAGCAATGGGTATAAGCGCTAAGTTTATACTCACTGTTCCTATTTGGATATAATTGGAGATTAATGTGAATGCAATCGTCAAGGCGAGAAATACGCCTGTTCCTGCGATGGTTTTTGTTTTCATCTTATTCTAGATGTTTAGCGCCTTTGCCAAAGCAAATAACAACTAATAAGTAACAAGTTGCACTCAAAATTTCATCTAAAATGACAAAGATTAAGAGTGAAATATTGTCAGCTTGAAAACCAAGATATGGTAATCTTTGGCTTAAGATTGAAAATAAGGAAGAAATGATAATAACAACAATATAGAATTTTTCAGTAAACATATTGAATTTAATATATTGTTGTTTATCTTGTTCAACATATTTAATGTTAATAGCTTCAATAACACAAATAATTGAAACAATCGCGGATAACACTACCGCGATATCGGTATAAGTACCTATTTTGCTTAAAACATCATTATTTAATGTTGATCCAAAATATCTGCATAATCCGCAGCCAATGTTTAATAAAGTGGCTATTAATATGAATATCCAAGCGAATTTGAGAAATTTAGATTCTTTACTACCTATAACAAGGCTCACAAAACCCATGATTGATAACGCCACAACTGTGAAGACAATGCTTAAATTAAATATATTAGCGGATTTCTCGTTGGGGAATATATATTGAAGCGGATTACATAATAAGACTAATGCAAGAATAATGGAACCAACAAACAAAAAGATAATTGTTTTTTTGAATTTTGATTTATTCTTTTCCATAAATATTCGTATTTTGATTAATCAGCTTCTATTTTTGCTTTAACCAATAAAACTAAGTACCAGCCTTGTGCAACAGCGAAGATTGCGTTAGAAACGTTCACCCAAGTATTGGTGACAACTACTCCAGTTGGAGTTGTTGTAACGATAACTGGGAACATCCATCTGAAGAAAATTGAGAAGAAGAAGATAATAATTAGTGCCCAGAAACTTGCCATAAAGAAGCTTGCAACATTAGGAACGGCGGCAACAATTCCGAGTAAAGCATCACAAACAATGAAAATACCTAAGAAGGTAAGAACAAAGTAGAATGCGTTAACTTGATAAACGAATTGGAATACGCCTGTAAAGACAAAAATGACAAGTAAGACTTGCATTATAAGGTAAATAAATCCAGCTCCAAATGCTGTTTTAAAGAATCCAGATCCTTCTTTTTTGGCTATCCAGTAGCCGATGACTTCACATAATACAGCAACAATAGAAGTAATTGCAGCTGCTAATAAAATTCTTGGGTTAAGTCCAAGGTTAGGGTTGAATCCGGAACCAAAAGCTAAAAAGCAAGAAACAATTGAAGAAACGATTGTAAGTGCTTGTGCTAGGACTAACCAATTTAATGCTTTTTTAATATTTGTTTTCATAATTTTTTTCCTTTCAATTATAAGTTATATATTATATAAACGATTTATTCAATGACTTTGTTAATTTTTCATTAACAATTATAAATAAAAAAAGAACAAGAGAATTCCCATTGTTCTTTTGAAATTCAGAAAATTAATAGGTGATTTGCTATATATTTTGAATATTTTCTAAATTAATTGTTCTGTTTTTTCAATTTAATTCTTGCAGCAATTCCAAGTGCTAAGAAGACTAAAATTGTCGTGCCCAAGGCTATGAGCAAGAACCAATTAATTTCATAATCCCATCTAAGCACAATCGCTACTCCAGAAAAGATCGTGACAGCTACTAATGGAGAAATATAGAATTTATGAACACCTGTTTCAAAATATTCAAGCATCATAAGTCCGAACATTGGAACAAGAACAAAAATTCCACCAAATTCAGATATATAAAACGGAATGGAAAGCACTAATCCTGTATCTTGTGGTAAAGCATAACAAACTGGCAAGGCCATCGAGAAACAGACAATATAAATTAATGATGCAATAGAAATATATTTATTTCCGTTATCTTTACAATGATCAACACATTTGGCAATAAGTGCCATGATTAAAAATCCATAGCTAACAAATTGCAGAGCAGAAAGAGTGAATCCAGTATGAACCATACCACCAAATAAATAAATAGATGATGCAATTACAATTTTTGTTAAATCTTTATTAAGATCATATTCTTCTTTTTTAAATAATGTTTTGAGCATCTCTTTTGCAGGCTTAGCAAACAAAATAAGTCCGCCAATAAGGGCTAATGCACTAATAACATAAGTAACTATTGGGAAAAACCAGCCAGCTGTTAAGCTCAAGCTACCGCCTTGGAAAGTAGAAAGAATCAAAGCTAAGATTCTTTCAACACCTAAAAATAAGAAATATCCAAGAAAGCCAATAACTTCTAATTTGTTAATAACTAATTTTCGTTTCATTAGAAAGCCTCCAATAAATCCATTAATAATATAACATATTTATGTAATAAAGAAATAGTTAATACTTATAGAATTTTATTTAGCCTTAATATAATAACGTCGATTATTTGTTGATTATATTTAAATCGAATTTTTTCAATGATTGTAAAAATATGTCTTATTTCTCTTAAAAGAAGCTTTAACATTATTTATATACGAAATACAAACATGTTTTGCAATAAGCATTCAGTCACAAGTATGTTATATAGAGCAACCCATATTAAAAGGACACGAATTTTCGTGTCCTATTGTTTTTTTAAGGGCACTCTAACTTTCTATGGGGAGTACTTTTTTTGACCACCCCATCAAAAGTTATATTTTTAACATGTGATCAGTCACCTATATAAAATTCCTTAGAATATTGTTATCTAGACAAATTCAGAAGGGAGACTTTTATGTTTACTCGTAATCCATATTCTATAAAAATAAGCAACGCAATTGCTGAAGCGACCAAAAACCAAATTCGCACTTTAATTGATATATGTTACGGAATGCCTAAATTCGAAAGAATGAGAAAAATGATACTTTTTATATTAATAGGAACCAAAAAGACTAAGGATTTTGAGGTCCTTAGCCTTTTGATTTTAAGTTATTACTCCCCAACAAATGTTAGGATTTTATTACATGATTTTCTTTTGAAAACCCCATAAAACCCCATCAAATGTTACAGAGCCAAATTATGCCCATATAAAAGGACCGAAAATTGAAATTTCGGTCCATTTTTAGATTAGAGATTTAGTTAAATTAGGTCCTTTCAAATTAAACGGGGAGTATCGGGGACCAATCCCCGTTCTTTTTG